>CAZZLP010000324.1:0-1518 GCA_964654705.1 uncultured Chitinophaga sp. | reverse complement strand
GGTACGATTTGCTGTCCAGGTCATGCAGGCATTGATATAAGTTTGCGGCTGCCTCTGCCAGATCGCCGGACTCGCTGAGTACGTATTGATGTTCTAAAGGAAGCAAGGGATCCTTTTTGCTGAACAACAAGAAGGCCTTTCTGTCGGCATCACCATAAAATTGTTCAAGGTGTTCGCAGACCAGGGTCGGAGTCTTGGGAGCATAGTGCTTTAAGGTCATTCCCGGGGCTACCTGTATCATTTCGAGACCATCCGTATTGGTTGAACTGTTCACTTTAATGCTTTTTTTAGCACGCACGGTCGTTGCTGATCTATTCGATACTTGTCCTACGACCTCTTGCAGCTGTTCGGCAGTGATCATCCCTTGTCTGTAAATGGTTACCTGCCCATTTTCCATACCTACTACCGTAGATTCCAAACCTTGTTGGCAGGGGCCTCCATCAAGGATCAGCGGTATGGCCGATCCGAAGTAATCTTCTACATGCTTCGCCGTGGTGGGGCTGATGGCATTGTAGGGATTGGCACTGGGAGCTACCAATGGGAAGGGCAATGAGCGGAGCAATTCGAGCGTAAGGGGGTGATGAGGCATCCGTACTCCCACTCGTGAGCCACCTGCGGTAACAGTATCGGGAACCAAGTCTGATTTTTCTACTAAAATGGTGAGTGGACCTGGCCAGAAGCGATCGATTAGCTGCTGCAAAGGAGCCGGCACAGCGGTGCAAAGGGCCGCCAGGTCTTCTTTTCTTCCAATGTGTACGATCAGGGGATTGGTACGTGGGCGACCCTTGATGGCATAGATCTTATTGATGGCGCTTTCACTGTATAGGCTGGCAGCCAGTCCATAGACGGTCTCGGTGGGGATGCACACGATCTCGTTATGGCGCAAGAGGGTAGCAGCTTGTGTTAGCAGTGTAGAAGACATGGTGCGAATTTCCGAATTATTTATGTACCTGCGAATTGTTAATGTTCCGTGAAGGTATACCCTTGGCCGGTCAGCAAGAGCCGGGCTCGTTAACTTTGAGAAACAAAAAAACCACTCATATGAATAAGATCATTTTTGCCTTTATTGGCTTTTCTTTTTTATGGTGTACCGGTGCCCAGGCACAGTACGAGTATAAGATCGTTACCTCCGTTGAGTCCATTGTTCCCATGGGACTTGGTCGTTCTCGTGTTATAGAAAATAACGGACAGGTCAATGCCGAGGAGTTGACCACTGAACGTACCAGCGGGAACGATTCAAAGCAAGGCGGTGTAAAAAGGGGCGATGTTAAGATCGATGAGTTGAGCGAGACCAAATTGCTCAATTTTTACAGCATGGTCGGGATCAACTTTCAAAATATCGCCTCAAACGATGCGGTGCTTACCTCCAAGATCAACAACCTGGTCAAGCAGGGTTGGGAGTTGGCGTATGTTACTTCTGCTGTAGAGAGTGATGCGGGCAAGTCAGATGGGGTAGGTATTTTTATTACCCGTTTTATCTTTAGAAAAAAGACCTCTAATTAAGAGCTGGTGTTTTGT
>CAZZLP010000323.1:0-1552 GCA_964654705.1 uncultured Chitinophaga sp. | reverse complement strand
GTATTGGGGTAGGAGTAGAGCTTGATCCCAGAAGGGTAGAGTGGGCTTGTGGTTTCTTGTGGGAGCCGATCGGCAGAGGGCAGCTTCATTATGTCGAAAAAGATATTTATAAGACCGATCTTAACTCCGACCTGAAAGGCCCCTTCGATATTATCGTGCTAAAAGATGTCATCGAACACATTCACGATCAGTCGCGCCTGATGGCGTATATGAAAAAATGGCTCGCTCCAAACGGAGTGATCTTCTTTGGCTTTCCGCCTTGGCAGATGCCATTTGGCGGGCATCAGCAAATAGCCCACTCCTGGGTGGCCAAACTTCCGTACATCCATTTGTTGCCTCGTTTTCTGTATGCCTCGCTGCTGCGGATCAACCGTGAGCCGGTCAGCGAGCTGCTCGAGATTCGTGATACGCGTATTTCTATTGAGCGTTTTGAAAAAATCTGCAGCCAGCAGCAGTATCTCGTGCTTGACAAGATGCATTACCTGATAAATCCTATTTATCAATGGAAATTTGGGTGGAAACCCAAACAGCAATGGGCATGGATGAGTAAGATACCGTACCTGCGCAATTTTGTGACCACCTGTGTTTATTATTTAATTTATCCAGCCCCTGTAAAATAAGACTTGTTATGCTCCATGTTGTTTTTAATGAAGTTGAGGTTGGTCTGCTACAAGAAGTCATGCAGCTCGATGCCACGTTAGAAGGTCCCCTAGAGCTTATTCGTGATGACTATGCCGTGGGTCCTCTCGAGGGGCTGGATACTGAACAGGGCCAGCAGTTCAGAAAACATTGGTGGAAGGAGTTGCTTTCAGATTCTCCCTACGGTACGGATGTGGCCGATCAGGTAAACGATTTGGAGGCTGTAGCCGCCATTGCCCGTAATTTAGACCAAGAACCCGAACAGGAATGCTGGATCTGGATGGGGCAAAATCAACACGATGTATCGGGCTACTTTTGGCTAATCTCACAGCTACGTGCTTATCAAGGCCGCGTAATGGTCCTCTATATGAACAACCTTCCATTCCTTAACGAGAAGGGGCAACTTTTTTACCCCAGTTTTTTAAGCGAGATCCGCCCTGCCGAATTTCTGAAGGCAAAGAAACTGGCTCGTCCTGTTACGCTCAGCGAATTCGAGATCGACCCGGACGAATGGAAAAAACTTTGTCAAGAGAACGGCATGGTGCGCTGGCTCGAAGGCGGAAAGAAGTTGGTCAGCAAAGAGATCTCTTGTTATGACCAGGAGATCCGCCGTTTCGTAGGCGGAGATTGGCAAAAATCCAATCGTCTTCTTCATCAATTACAATCGCGAATGAAAAACAGGACCGGCGACGTATTTTTAATAAGCCGGATCCGGTCACTGCTGCGGGCCGGCGTTTTGGAAGCAAAGGGCAGTCCGGATGCCCCGTGGAAAGACCTTGAGTTTCGTCAACCCGGTGCCTTTGGCAGCAAAGAGGCCCTCCCGGAAGATGAATCATAACTAAATTGAATTGCCATTGAAAACGAAAGCACCTATAGCGCAAGCCGGCGATACCGGTATTCAGGGTCAGTACAA
>CAZZLP010000322.1:0-1560 GCA_964654705.1 uncultured Chitinophaga sp. | reverse complement strand
CACTCGAAAAGAAATTTCTCGAGCCGGTCTATTCAACCACCGAAAAATTAAAATCAAAAGGGCTTGGCGGAAGGGCACTGGGCCGTTTAACGCAAACCTTGCTTGCTCAGCTAAAGGACAGCGATCTTTCGGAGCCCCTTCCCCTCGAGGAATGCTTGCCCCTTTCATTAATGGAGCGCTGCCAGGCCATACGGCAGATCCATTTTCCGCAAAGTGCAGCTACCTACCAACAAGCCCTGGAACGATTAAAGTTCGAAGAACTTTTTGTATCGCAACTTCGAATGCAATTGGTACGATGGCAGCGGCATCGATTCTCAGAAGGGGTCATCTTTGAAAAAGTAGGCGATCATTTTAATGAACTCTTTAAAAAACACCTTCCCTTTGAACTGACCGGCGCGCAAAAAAGGGTTATCAAAGAGATCAGGGCCGATACTGCCAAAGGAAAACAGATGAACCGGCTCTTGCAAGGCGACGTAGGCAGTGGCAAGACCATTGTAGCTGTATTGGTGATGTTGCTGGCCATCGATAACGGCTATCAGGCTTGTCTGATGGCTCCCACTGAGATCTTATGCCAGCAGCATTACGCATCCATAAAGACTTTGTTAGAAAAGATCGGTCTCTCCGTGGGATTGCTGACCGGATCGACCCGAACGAAAGAACGTAAGCAATTGCTCGCTCAATTGGCCGATGGTTTCCTGCCAGTGGTAATTGGTACCCATGCATTGATCGAAGAGACGGTCGTGTTTCAAAAGCTGGGATTGGTGGTCATAGACGAACAACACCGCTTTGGAGTAGCACAACGCGCACAGCTTTGGAAAAAATCGACCCTCCCGCCCCATATGTTGGTCATGACGGCTACGCCGATTCCTCGTACTTTGGCCATGACGGCCTATGGCGACCTTGACTACAGTATTATCGATGAGTTACCACCGGGGCGACAACCTATTAAAACGGTGCATCGCTTCGAAAAAGACAGGGCCACTGTCATGGACTTTATTAAAAAAGAAATTGAGTTGGGTCGACAGATCTATATCATCTATCCACTGATAGAAGAAAGCGCCAAGCTCGATTATGAAAATCTGATGAAGGGTTACGAAGAGGTCAAGGCGTTCTTTCCGGAGCCTCGTTATTGGATCAGCATGGTACATGGTCGACAACCTGCCGACCAAAAGGAGACCAACATGCGACGATTTGTCGAAGGTGATACTCAGATTATGGTAGCCACCACTGTCATTGAGGTCGGAGTCAATGTACCCAATGCCTCGGTGATGGTGATCGAGAGTGCAGAAAAGTTCGGATTGTCCCAATTACACCAGCTGCGTGGTCGGGTCGGAAGGGGCAGCGAGAAAAGTTATTGCGTACTAATGACGGGTCCGAAACTTGGTGCGGATGCCCGCGAAAGAATGCGGATTATGACGCAGACTACCAATGGTTTTGAGATTGCCGAAAAAGATCTGATGCTTCGCGGTCCGGGCGAGATCGAAGGAACCCGGCAGAGCGGGGCGCTGGCCTTTAAGCTGGCTTCGCTAGTGGCCGACCGCAGTCTGCTCGAGGTGGCCC
>CAZZLP010000321.1:0-1567 GCA_964654705.1 uncultured Chitinophaga sp. | reverse complement strand
AACCAGATCGTGGGTCTCAGTGCTTCACTGATTCCGTTTTTGGAGCATGACGATGCCAACCGTGCCCTGATGGGATCGAACATGCAACGTCAGGCCGTGCCCCTGCTTCGCCCCGATGTTCCCATTGTAGGCACCGGCTTCGAAGCCAAGGCCGCCCGTGATGCGCGCATACAAATTCATGCCGACGGAAACGGAGTAGTGGAATTTGTGGATGCTAATGAGATCCATGTTCGCTATGACCGCGACGCCAATGAAAAACTGGTCAGCTTCGAAGATGACCTGCGTGTATACAAACTCACCAAATTTATCAAGACCAACCAGGAGACCTGCATTAACCTGCGTCCTGCCGTTAAGAAAGGGCAGAAGGTAAAGGACGGAGATTTTCTGACCGAGGGGTATGCAACTCAAAACGGAGAGCTGGCACTCGGAAAGAACCTGAAAGTGGCCTTTATGCCTTGGAAGGGGTACAACTTCGAGGATGCCATCGTTATTAGTGAGCGCGTAGTAAAAGAGGATCTCTTTACTTCGGTGCACATCTCTGAGTACGAACTCGAGGTACGCGATACAAAGCTCGGAGAAGAAGAACTGACCCCCGATATTCCCAACGTTTCAGAAGAGGCTACCAAAGACCTCGACGAACATGGTATTATCCGTATCGGTGCTCAAGTCAAAGAAGGCGATATTCTGATCGGTAAGATTACTCCCAAAGGAGAAAGCGATCCTACTCCCGAAGAAAAACTGCTGCGTGCCATCTTCGGCGATAAGGCCGGCGATGCTAAAGATGCCTCTCTCAAGGCTCCTAATGGAGTAGAGGGTGTGGTGATCGGCAAAAAACTTTTTCAGCGTGCTAAAAAAGATAAGAACGCCAAAGTGCGCGAGAAAGCTTCGCTCGAAAAACTCGAGAAGCTGCACGAGAAAAATGAGATCGATCTTAAAGAAGTATTGCTCGAAAAACTTGGCTCATTGCTCAAAGACCATGTTTCTGCCGGCGTTAGCAACAACTTTGGCGAAGTACAGATCGGTAAGGGAGCCAAGTTTACCGACAAGAGTCTGCGTGGTCTCGATTATGCCAACGTTAATCCATTGGGATGGACCGGTGACAAGAAGACCGACGACAAGATCAACACACTGCTTCATAACTACAGCATCAAGTTTAACGAAGAGCTGGGACGTTACAAGAGAGAGAAATTCAATATCAGCATCGGAGACGAACTGCCTGCCGGTGTACTCAAGCTTGCCAAGGTCTATCTCGCTGTTAAACGTAAGCTGAAAGTAGGAGACAAGATGGCCGGTCGTCACGGTAACAAAGGGATCGTGGCCAAGATCGTTCGTCAAGAGGATATGCCTTTCTTAGAAGACGGTACACCGGTAGACGTGGTATTGAATCCGCTCGGGGTACCGAGCCGTATGAACCTGGGTCAGATCTATGAGACCATTCTGGGATGGACCGGAGAAAAGCTTGGCCTGAAATTCTCTACCCCCATCTTCGATGGTGCATCGGTCGACGAGATTGCCAAATATTGCAACGATGCCGCCATTCCGATGTACGGACACACGTATCTCTATG
>CAZZLP010000320.1:0-1567 GCA_964654705.1 uncultured Chitinophaga sp. | reverse complement strand
AGGTCGACAGCTGCGTCTGCGTCTTGGCTAGCCTGTCCTGCGTCACTCCCATCTGGGAGATCGCCCGGTCAAAGTATAGATTGGTGGACATTTCCATGAATGAGCCTCTTTAAACGATAACTGCTTGCGATCAGACCTGCAAAATCGCATCGAACAAGGTATTGGCTACCTGCATGGCCTTGGCAGAGGCCTGATAGGCCTGCTGAAAACGGATCAGATCAGCTGCTTCTTCATCCAGCGATACGCCAGATATCTTGTCCCTGGCCTCGATCGCCTGATCATTCACCACCTGCAGCGCTTTTTGCGCAATCGTGGCCTGATTGGAGAAGTTACCTACCTTGCCTACGGTTTCTTCATACGATTCGGCAATCGTCCGCCCACCTGCACCACCAATCACTCGTTTGCTTTGCAGAGCGACCAGGTCCAGCATGGTCTGGTTGTTACCCGTACCATCGTGATTCCCGTCGAGCCGGAAGGTGTCCCCCGCGACGGGTGCCTTGTTCAGCGTGAATTTCAGTCCCTGATACTCGATACCGCGAAGCGGATCGTAATCGCGCTCGGCCAGTACCGTGACCAATCCATTGGCCGGGTTCTTCCAGGTGATCTGATAATGCGATCCCGATGTGAAAGTCACATCAAATTTCTGGGCGCGCAGCGCGGTGATCCTATCCATTGCCAGCGTGGCCGGATCTTTCATGGTGGTGTCGTAGCTGCCGGCGACCGTGCCACTGCCCTCGCCCGTCACCATGACGATCAAGTCCTCGGGCACCGGTCCGTCGAAATAGACGCCCGTCCGCAGACCCAGTTTTGCCAGCTCTGCGGGATTACCCTGAGCCGCAAAGCTGACGCGAATTTCTTCCTTGCTCTCCAGCTTGAGTGTCCCTTTGTAGGGACCATTGCCCACACCGAGCACGTTTCCACCTAGCGCCGAGCCGACGACAATATCGGCGCCGCTCTTGTTGGCCAGCGTGACCGAACCATCCGGTGTCATCTCGGCTCTTACCTTGGAATAGGTGCCATCCACCACGCCCAGTGCATTCTTGACGCCAACCCGTGGATAGGCACCCTCGGGGGTACCCAGCGCGTTGTAGCTGCCTGCGGGTCCGAGAATGATGTAGGGGCCCGAGCTTTGGGCGAACATCAGCCCTTCATTGTTCTGTGCGACGCTCACCCCAGTGATACTTGCCTTGGCGTTGATCGCCTCAATCAGCTCGGCCTGTGAGGCAAAGCTACCATCTGACTGGGTGCCGGTGATCGTGGCTCCGTTAATGACCAGCGGCTTGGTCAGATCGACCTGATCGGGGCGCACCTTGAGGCCGCCGCCATCGGGCACATTCGGACCGATGACGATATCGTCACCAATACGATGTTTCAAGACGACAGCCAGCACGTGATACTCCAGATCACCGCGATGCATTTGTTCTGCGCTGACCCCTGTCTCACCGCTGCGGGCATTGATCGCATCGATCATGTCCGTGGCCGAGGTAAAACTTCCATCCGGTCGGCTACCGGTGATGCGTACGCCATTGATTTCCAGCGGACGGCTCAGATCCAGATCGTCGGTCGT
>CAZZLP010000319.1:0-1591 GCA_964654705.1 uncultured Chitinophaga sp. | reverse complement strand
CTGGGAATAAATGGCCGATTCAAAAGTCTTCTACATAGACCCATAAGAGAGATGTCTTGCATACCATTGATCTGGTTGCGCTTGATATTAAGAGCATTTTTTTCTATCAAGGAATAATACCAATCGGTATACGAATGAAGTAAAAAATCAGAGCCGCAAAGCAAGGCAGGCAACCAAAACAAAAGCAGGCCCCAGAGCAAAAGATAAACAGTATACCGCAGACGGTCTCGACAAAAAAAGAAGAATAAAAGACCGACAATACCGTACAGCTTAATAAACGTTCCGGCTACGACGAGCGCAGCGGCAAAAAAATAATATTCCTTTTTTACCAAGACAAAGGCCAGCAAAATCCAGGCGCTTAGCATGGGGTTAAATTGATAGTTTTGAACCGAGGTCAGCATTTCTATAGAAGAGATTACTACGACCAACCGTTTCGGTGTTTCTCCTATGGGTAGTTGCCGTATGGCATAATACAAGAGTATTACATTGGCAGCCACCCATAAAAAGATGCCAGGCTTCAGCGGCAGCAGGGCAAAGGGCATTATCAGTATCGAAAAAAGGGGGCCATAGTGATTGATGTCCGCATATTCTCCCGGGTAAAGAGCATACAGGTTTTTTTGCTCAGCCAAATGCCAAAACACCTGCTTAAAAATGAGGTAATTATTATAATGAGACAAATGCAGGGTAGTACTAATCATAAAAGCAACCATCGGAGGAATAAACCATAAAAAGAGGCCTGTCTCTTTTTTAACAAGCAGATTTTTTAGTATTATACTACAACGAGTTAACATAAATGACGGCGCGAGAGGTTAGAAAAGGGTTTATCCGGTTACGAGAGGTGGTTTCTCATAAGCGAAAATTCACCTTCGTTTTTTAAATGAACGATCAATTTATCTAGGCGCTCCAGCAATCTGTCGCCACTGGGGTTGCATATATAATAGGGTAATTCATAGTGAGTCACATCTGTAAACTCCCAGGGATGAAAATATAATACCAAAGAGCGATTCTTTCGCAAGGTAGCTGTACACAGTCGTTTATAGAGGGCAAAGGGAAAGTTCTTGAAACTCAGCCAAAATAGAGGTATTCGCATAAAAGGAGATACAGATGCGGGTATTCGTAAAAGTCTTCCCTGGTAGTACGGCTTTGTTGGCAGTCCCAGATTATTGTACCTCGATGGCAAATAAGCTGGATGGATTGATGAATCATAAGCAAATCCAGCTTCACTTATCTCCTCGGTGGGTAGAATTTGCATTCGGGGCATCCGTAGTCCATAAATTTTTTTTTCAATTATTTTTTCAATGACTTCCTTTGAATTAATTAAATCACCTCTTGTATAACTGCTATGATAGAAGCTATGTGAAGCAATCTCATTGCTTACAGAAAGTTCCCTGATTAGGCTGGGGTAAGTACTGGCAAAGTTTCCAGTAACAAAAAATGTTGAATTGACATTCTCTTCATTCAATATTTCAACAAGTGAGTCTAGCCCCCTTTTCCCAATTTCCATTTGCTCATCCACAGGGATATTACATCCATATTCCAACGGGATATCAAACTCCTCCAGATCAAACGTCAAATAAATAAATTTACTCAT
>CAZZLP010000318.1:0-1598 GCA_964654705.1 uncultured Chitinophaga sp. | reverse complement strand
TCCCATTAAATTCGCGTTTGTCGTTTTCCTATTAAAATAGATCAATTGTGAGATTAAAGAGCTTAGAAATCAAGGGCTTCAAAAGCTTTGCGGATAAAACTATCATCAACTTCGACGATAATATTACCGGTATCGTGGGTCCGAATGGATGTGGAAAATCTAACATCGTAGACAGCATAAGATGGGTGATCGGTGAACAAAAGATCAGCCAGTTAAGAAGTGAGAACTTAGACAGTCTGGTCTTTAATGGCTCCAAGACAAGAAGTGCCAGCGGTCTGGCCGAAGTGAGTCTCACATTCGAAAACACCCGCAACTTGTTACCGACCGACTTTAACGTGGTAACCGTTACCAGAAAATTTTATAAGAACGGAGAAAGTGAATACCGGCTCAACGATGTACAGTGTCGGCTCAAGGATATTCAAAATCTTTTTTTAGATACGGGTATCAGCACCGACAGTTATGCCATTATTGCGCTCGACATGGTCGATGACCTGATCAAGGATAAAGACAACAGTCGTCGTAAGATGTTAGAACAAGCGGCTGGTATTTCTATTTACAAGACCCGAAAAAAAGAAGCGAAGTCTAAGCTCGAGGCCACCGAGCAAGACCTGGCTCGTATCGAAGACCTGCTCTTTGAGATCAATAATCAATTAAAATCGCTCGAGAGTCAGGCAAAGAAAGCAGAGAAGTACCACGAGATAAAAAAGGAATATCGAGAGGTAAGCATCGAACTTGCCAAGGCTTCGCTCGAAGGGTTCAACCTCACTTACAAAGACCTGACGGAGCAACAAGAAAAAGAGACGAATAGAAAAATAGCGATCGAGTCGGCCATTGGTACTCAAGAGGCCGCATTGGAGAATGAAAAGCTGGTCTTTGTAGAAAAAGAAAGATCGCTGCAACGCATGCAGCAAGCCTTTAACGAGCTGCAGCAGTCGGTCCGAGCCAAAGAGAATGACAAGAATCTGGCGCAGCAGCGTATCGAGTACCTGGCCGAAAAGCAAGATTCGCTCGGCGCTTTTTTGTCGAAGGCAGAAGGTCAGCTAAAGGGAATTACTGAAAGTATATCATTTACCACTACGCAAATTGCTGAAGAAGAAAAAGCGTTGCTGGTGCTGGAGCAAGAGCTTTCGCAATTGCAAGGGCGTATGGAGCAAGCCAGAGAGCACATGGAGCAAAAACGTGTTTCGCTGGAGCAGTTGCGGGGGCAATACCAGCAAACACAGCGCCTGCAGTTCGATGCCGAAAAAAGGGTAGCGGTGGCCGATACCTCCGTACAAAACCTACAGCAGGCGCTACAGCAATTAGAAGCCGAGCGCAAGCAACGCGCCTCGCAACTGGAGCAACTGGAAACGGAGTGTGTCGAAAAAGAAAAAACATTGGCCATTCGCAAGACTGACCTGGAGCAACTGCAACAGCACCAGGAGCATACTAAAGAGCAGATCTTGCAAACGCAAGCCCTGTTGGAGGGTTTACGCAACGAGTTGGCCGAGGAAAGCCGAAAGCTGGATGCCAAAAAAAATGAACATGCATTGTTGAAGAGCATGATCGATTCTATGGAGGGTTACCCCGAATCGGTCAAGTTCTTGCACAACAATAAA
>CAZZLP010000317.1:0-1606 GCA_964654705.1 uncultured Chitinophaga sp. | reverse complement strand
CGGATCTTCTTACGGAACGGCCCTCGGCTTCGACAGTACGAATACGGCTCTTCGGCGTGCTGAGATAGAAGGGGCCGATCTGGTTATTTCTTTGTTGCCACCCGAGCTCCATTACCATGTGGCGCTAGACTGTGTGGAGTTAAAAAGACATTTGCTGACCGCCTCTTATGTAAGCGACGATATCAGAGCCCTGCAAGAAAAGATCGCTTCTAACAACCTTCTTTTTTTGTGCGAGATGGGGCTTGACCCCGGCATCGATCATATGAGTGCCATGGCGATCTTGGACAACATCCGGAAAAAAGGAGGAAAGGTTCACTCATTCGTTTCGCATTGCGGTGGATTGGTCGCTCCCGAGTCTGACGATAACCCCTGGCACTATAAGATTTCGTGGAATCCGCGCAACGTGGTGACGGCCGGACAGGCTGGCGCCTTCTACCGCTACAACGGTCAAGAAGTACAGCGCTCTTACCTCGACATCTTTGAAAATGACCACCAGGTCGAGATCGATTCACTGGGGGCCTATGCCTGGTATCCCAACCGCGATTCGCTCTCCTACCTTTCGCTATACGGGTTGCAAGACGCCGCTACCTTTATCAGAACTACGCTGCGTCATCCTGAGTTCATAAAGGGTTGGAAAAAACTGGTGCAATTGTCACTCACCAAAGACAATCCGACCTATACCCTCCATCATGCCAGCTTGCAAGCGGCCTTTGATCACCATTTCGAAAAAAACCATTTGCAAGACGTCGTTTACTTGCAACGGCGGCAAGATTTGTTATTTGACAGGCAACTGCGATTTTTGGGAGTCGATGACGATCAAACTACCCTAGATGCCGATAGCTTTACCCCGGCATTGCTATTGCAAAAAGCACTTGAAAAAAAATTGGTGCTACATGCCACAGACCGAGATATGATCATCATGCTACACGAGATCGGTTACCGTTTAGAGGGCCGCGAACACGTAATCAAAAGTCAGTTGGTAGTTAAAGGAGATGATCCGGTTCGCACTGCCATGGCTAAAACAGTGGGGCTTCCGCTTGCCATGGCGGCATTGCTGTTGCTACAAAATAAGATCACTTTGCGTGGATTACAGATTCCTACTCAAAAAGAGATCTACGAGCCTGTACTGCTAAAATTACAAGAAGAAGGGATCGAATTTTCAGAGACAGATAGCGGGCTTACTACTTAAGAAAGCTTTTTTACTAACGGTGACCGGCCAATTCCAGAACGATCTTCCATTCTTTTTCCGTAACGGGTTGTACCGATAAACGGGAGAGTTTTATCAACGCCATCCCTGCCAGCCGCTTGTCGGCTTTTACCTGTGCTAGCGTTACGGGATTTTTTAGGGATTGAAAAGGTTTTACGTCTACGGCCACCCAGGCTTTGTCTTCGGTGGTCGGATCTTGATAAGCCTCCTTAACGATCTCGGCAATACCTACGATCTCCACCCCCTCGTTGGAGTGATAGAAAAACGCCAGATCGCCCTTTTTCATGGCTTTGAGATTATTACGCGCGGCATAATTTCTCACCCCGTCCCAAAAGGTTTTTTTATCTCCCAGCAATTGTTGCCAGGAGTATTTGAAGGGTTCGGATTTCAACAACCAGT
>CAZZLP010000316.1:0-1640 GCA_964654705.1 uncultured Chitinophaga sp. | reverse complement strand
GCCTGGGCTTTTATTTTGACTGGTCTTTGATGGACCAGCTAAAATCGTTTGGTGCGTCTTGCGCAGTTTGCTACGCAACACACGTGTTACCGATTACTCGGCAGCAGCCGTGGCTTGCTTTTCGTGATGATGCAACAAGGCAGCCAGTACCCGCTTGGCAGGAGATTGCAACAGTCCGATCACCTCGCCGATCAGCTCGTTCTTGGTCTTGATCTGCGTAAGGGCTTTTAGCTGATTGTCTCCGCTGTATACATCGCCGTTAATAAAGGCAGCTTTCAAAACAGGCTTCTCTCCGTTGCTTTCCTTGCGGAAAGAACTGATGATCATCGCTGGCTCCTTGGGGTTGTCAGAGAACAACAACGCCGTTACCTTATGCAACGAATCGTACATACCGGCATACTTTTCGCTATCGAGAGACTCAAGTGCCTTTTTGATGAGCGTATTCTTGGCCACCTTCATCTCTACCTGCTTATTAAAACAGGCGCGACGGAGTTTGCCGACTTGCTCCACGGTAAGCGATTCGGTGTCGGTTACATAGAAGTTATTATACTGAGCGAATTTGCCTTTCAGCAGCTCGATCACTTCGTTTTTTTGCTCTTTAGTCATTGTATTTTCGTTTTGACTTTTTTCAATGGGGTTTACCGAACGGCCGCTTAGTTAACAAAGGCTTTGGTGTCGATGACTATGCCAGGACTCATGGTAGAGGCCATGCTGATACCTTTCAGATAGGTTCCTTTAGAAGAAGAAGGCTTTGCTTTCATGATGGCATTGAGCAGTTCTTGGCTGTTCTCGGCGATCTTTTCGGGGGCAAAGCTAACACGACCAATGGAGGCGTGTACGATACCCACTTTGTCGACCTTGAAAGCGATCTTACCGCCTTTAACGTCATTGATGGCAGCGGCCACATCGTTGGTAACGGTACCGGTCTTGGGGTTAGGCATCAGGTTGCGGGGGCCCAGCACTTTTCCGAGCTTACCGATCTTGGGCATAACACTGGGAGTAGCGATGATCACATCGATATCGACCCAACCGCCTTCGATCTTAGTCACGAACTCTTCGAGCCCTACGAAATCCGCACCGGCATTTTTTGCCTCGGCTTCTTTATCGGGCGTGCAGAGTACCAATACTTTTTTGGTCTTACCTGTTCCGTGTGGCAGGGTTACTGTTCCGCGAATGGCCTGATCGGCCTTCTTGGGATCAACACCCAAACGGATATGCAGGTCTACAGAGGCATCGAACTTGCAGGTGGTAATTTGTTTTACCAGGCTGGAGGCCTCTTTCAAGGAGTATGATTTGTTGGCGTCAACCTTCGTATCGGCCACTTTTCTTTTTTTACTGATAAATGCCATGATTCATTTTTTTTGACGTGAACATTAATTTTCCCAGGGAGCTTTACCTTCTACGTTTAGCCCCATGCTGCGTGCCGTACCGGCGACCATCTTCATGGCACTCTCTACGGTAAAGCAGTTGAGATCGGGCATTTTGTCTTCGGCAATGGCCTTGATCTGGGTCCAGTTCACCTTACCAACCTTAGAGCGGTTGCTTTCTTTGGAACCTTTCTGAATTTTGGCGGCCTCCAACAACTGAACAGCGGCAGGAGGTGTCTTGATAATGAAATCAAAACTCTTGTCTGAATAAAC
>CAZZLP010000315.1:0-1678 GCA_964654705.1 uncultured Chitinophaga sp. | reverse complement strand
ATGTCATCGGGATGGGGCTGATGCAGGCGCGGGCGCATGCGGCCCCGGACGTACGACGGCAGGAAGGGCCCGCGACAGCTGGTGTTGAGGAATATGTAGTGCTTGCACGCAATGCCCGTGCCGTGCAACGCCGCCAGGCCGGCCGCGTAGCCCCCGAAGTCGTAGCAGGTGTTGGGGCGCCGCACGACGACAACGTTGTCACGGGTCTCGTACCCGCTCAGGTCGACGGTGCTGTCGCCGTTGACGACGATGGCGTGCACGGTGCCGGGGTCGGCCACGTAGCCGTGCGCCAAGAAGAAGCGCAGGTTGTCGGCGTACTCGTCGTTTTTCTCGTAGTACGCGTACACGATGCCGAGCTCGTGCGTGAACATTGCCGGGCGCTTGGCGGCCAGACGTTAAACGCCGCGCGTCGGCACGCACCGCCTTTTTTCTGGCGGCCGCGGTAATGGACGTCACGGGGCTCACGCCGCTGCTCATCGACGCCAAGCGCGAGTACGTGGGGCAGCTGACGGACGCGGTGGCGCCGTACGTGGTGCACCACATGCACGCCCTGCTGGTGGCCGCCGCGCAGCAGCACCGCAGCCAGGCGACGCTGGCGTTCCAGCACCGGCTGCGCGAGATTCCGCACTGGAACGCCACCAGCATCGAGGCACGGACCGCGGAGATCCAGAGCAGGTACCCCTTCCTGGCGGACCTCATCGCCGCGTGCTTCGTGGCGTACGTCAAGATCCTGTCCAGCGTCAAGCTGCACCAGCACAAGCCCAACATCCGGCTGCGCCTGCCGTCCAACGACACGTTTGTGCACAAGGTGTACGTCAACGTGGCGCGGGAGTTTTACGCCAACCCCGGGCTGGCGCGGGCCGACAAGGCCACCAAGACCGCCGTCGTGCGCGCCGCGGTGGAGGCCGCCGTACGGGACATGCTGCCCATCCAGGACATCCTCAAGGCGTACCTGGGCAACACCGTGGACGCCGCGGACCGCACCATGAACCCCGGCGAGATGGCCGACGACGACCTCGACAGCCCCCAGCTCGCGCCCCCCTTTGAGCCGAGTCCCGCGGCCCCGCCCCTGCCGTCGCCCCCGCCGCCCGTGCCCGGTCCGACGTCCCAGAGCCCCGACCACGGCCTGGACCCGTCTCCGAACCCCCCGTCTCCGCACCCCGGTGTGGACCCGTCGCCAAACCCCGGCCTGGACCCGTCACCGCACCCCGAGCCGTCCCATGGCCTCGACCGCGACGACGACCTCCCCAAACAGATCAGTCTGTCGGCGGTCCCTCAGCAGCCGCACCCCCAGCTGCGCTCCCAGTCGCTGCAGCCCCAGTCGCTGCACCCCCAGCCTCAGCCCCAGCCTCAGCCCCAGTACGACTTTTTCTCCGACGCCGAAGACGACTTTTGACAACTTTTTAAACTTGGCCGGGGTTTGGCCGCGGTTTTTGACTTGGTCGGGGTTTTGACAACATTTTCGTTCGAGCGGCGCAAATAAGTTGTGGTGCTGTTGCCACCACAACTGCCATGGTGTTGGCGTTCCTGCAGCAACCATACGTGTTCGCGCTGACGCTGGCGGTAGTGACGGCGGTGCTCGTGTACCTGTACACCAAGACCACGGAGCGCGACCCCGTGCAGCTCAACAAGGCGTTCTTCAAGACGCTGGCGGCGGGCACGCTGGCGGGCGTGGCGC
>CAZZLP010000314.1:0-1684 GCA_964654705.1 uncultured Chitinophaga sp. | reverse complement strand
GACCTTCCTGGTGTCGGTGATGATGGCATCCTCTTCGCCGGGCAGCTTGGCCAGAAAATGTTTCTCGATATGACGATATATGCTCAATTCGACTTTCTTAGGATCAATAAGCACGAACTTGAGTTGCGAGGGATGCTTTTTAAACAACAGGGAGACCAGGATGGCGTTTAAACCCACCGACTTACCTTGCCCGGTGGCACCGGCCATCAGCAAGTGGGGCATAGAGGTCAGGTCCACGATATAATTCTCGTTGTCGATCCGCTTTCCAATACCAATGGGCAAACTGTAGTTGTTATGCTGAAACTTCTCGGAAGACAACAAACTGCGCATGCTGACCACGGTCTTTTTGATATTGGGCACTTCTATACCGATAGTACCCTTTCCGGGAATGGGTGCAATAATACGGATACCCAGGGCCGCCAGGCTAAGGGCAATATCATCTTCAAGATTCTTGATACGAGATATCCGCACCCCGGGGGCAGGAACAATCTCGTAAAGGGTTACCGTGGGTCCTATGGTTGCACTGATCTTTTGGATCTCGATGGCATAATTACGAAGCGTGTTGATGATCTGGTTTTTTTGATTTTCCAGATCGTTGTTGTCCTGAACGATCTTATCGGAGCCGTGTTGCTCAAGTAACGTTAAGGAAGGGTACTTGTAATTACTAAGATCGAGCGTGGGTTCGTAAGGAGGAAGATTTTCTGGCACCATCTCTTCTATGGCGGCAGCGTCGAGGGGTGTGGTCTTGATCTCTAGTTCGATATCTCCATCGATCTCTTCTTCTTCGGCTTCGTTGCCGTTGTCGATATTAGGTAGTGTCTCGTCGAGCGTCAGCGATTCATCTGCCGCAAAGGGTTCAAGAAGAAGGTCGATGGGAGTGGCAGCATCGCTGACCGACTGGTCTGGCTCCGACATTGTCGTCTCTGCTGCAAAAGAAGTTGTAGTGGCCTGATCGGAGATACCGGCAGATAGATCCGAAGCAGGATCGCCTTGCAACGGTTGCTCGTGGTATTGCAAATTGGCTGCTCCCGCTGCGTACAGGTCATTGATGGTTTGCCCGGTAACCGGGGGCACAAAAGAAGCGGGAATCGGCTGCGGCTCCCCGTTATTAGGGGACTCCCCTTGCATCGCTTCGCCTGGGCCGGGAGTTATTTCGGCAGAAACCGCTGCTCCGGTAGCACCGGTCATTAAGTCGGTCGATGAATCGTTAGACGAATCGCCTGGGCCAGGAGTAACTTGTTCGTCCGGTTTTTTCTTAGGAAGAGTAAATCGAGGATTGAATTGCCAGATTACATAGCCGGCCACGATCAGCAACAACGCCGCACCGGCACCAAATACACCAAGGGCTCCTTCGAGTTCACGGGTCAATAAATTTCCCACCCCGCCCCCAAAGGCAAAGGCATTGTTGGTAAATAGATAAGAAAGGGTAACCGAAAGTACCGTGGTACCAATGGTCACGTACTTAAGGTTGCGCCAGATAGAGAATACCTTTTGGCGAAAAAGCAAATTGACACCCACGACAAAGAAGAAAGTACAGATCAGAAACGAAGCGACCCCAAATGCCTTAAAAAAGAAAAAATGCGAGACCACCGCTCCCAGCCTCCCCAACCAGTTGAGCGCGGGCTTGTCATCGTATAGCAGTGCTGAAAGACCCTGTTGGGCAATAGCCTGGTCTTGCTTCCAG
>CAZZLP010000313.1:0-1689 GCA_964654705.1 uncultured Chitinophaga sp. | reverse complement strand
GGAACGGTGGCCAAAGCCGTGATCGTTCGCACCACCAATAAGCTGCGTCGCAAGGATGGTTCTTACATCCGTTTTGACGACAATGCTGTGGTGATCCTGAACCAGTCGGATGAGCCTCGTGGTACGCGGATCTTCGGGCCCGTTGCCCGTGAGTTGCGCGACAAAGGATATATGAAGATCATTTCACTGGCCCCTGAGGTCCTCTAAAATTGTTAACGGGAATCAACCTATAACGAATACATTATGAAAGCAAGATTCAAAGCCAAGTTCAACATTCGCAAAGGAGACACCGTGGTGGTGATCGCCGGCGACGATAAAGACCTGGCCAAGCCCCGCACGGTACGCGAAGTGCTGGTCGAAAAAGGTAAAGTGATCGTAGAAGGAGTCAATATCATTACCAAGCACTCCAAACCAACGGCCCAAAATACCAAAGGCGGTATCGTAAAGAAAGAGGCTCCTATCAGCATCAGCAATGTCATGTTGTGGGATGCCAAGGCCAAAGCTCCGACTCGTGTAAAGCGCGAAAGAGAGAATGGTAAGACCCTCAGAGTTTCTAAAAAATCAGGAGAAAAGATATGAGTACTACAACCTATACCCCCAGATTGGCTTCTAAGTACAAGCAAGAAGTAGTACCTGCGTTGGTCAAGAAGTTCAGCTATGATACCGTTATGCAGGCTCCTCGCCTCGAGAAGATCTGTATCAATCGCGGTGTCAACGGCGCGGTCTCTGACAAGAAGATGATCGATATCGCCATCGACGAATTGACCACCATCGCAGGACAAAAGGCGGTACCTACGATGTCCAAGAAAGACATCTCGAACTTTAAGTTGCGTAAGAACATGCCCATTGGCGCCAAGGTGACCTTGCGTGGCAACCGCATGTACGAGTTTCTCGATCGTTTGATAGCCGTGGCCCTGCCCCGTGTTCGTGACTTCAAGGGTGTCAATGACAAATCGTTTGATGGTCGTGGCAACTATACCCTCGGCGTTACCGAGCAGATCATCTTTCCGGAGATCGATATCGATAAGGTAAATAAGATCACCGGTATGGACATCACTTTCGTAACCACGGCCAATTCCGATCAGGAGGCCTATGAGTTGCTCAAGGAGCTGGGTATGCCTTTCAAAAACGCTAAAAACAACTAATTAAATAGTATAACAACATGGCAAAAACATCCGTAAAGGCCAGACAACGCAAGCGCGAAGAAATGGTAGACCACTATGCCGCAAAGCGCGAATCCTTAAAAAAGGCCGGCGATTGGAAAGCCCTCGACGAAATGCCCCGTAATGGTTCTAAGGTGCGTCTGAAGAATCGTTGTCAATTGACCGGTCGCCCTAAGGGTTATGTCCGTTTCTTCGGCATCTCTCGTGTGGCGCTGCGCGACATGGCACTGAATGGAAAGATTCCCGGGCTCAAAAAAGCAAGCTGGTAAAAATCAAAAAAACGTATTATGGTAACAGATCCTATAGCAGACTTTTTAACTAGAATTCGTAACGCCCAGATGGCCGGTCATCGGGTGGTCGACATTCCTGCCTCTAATCTGAAGAAGCGTATGACGGAGATCCTCTACAACCAGGGTTATATTCTGAAGTACAAATTCGAGGATGATAACAAGCAAGGTGTCATCAAGATCGCCTTAAAGTACGATCCCAACACCAAACAACCTGCCATTCAGCGGATGGAGCGGAT
>CAZZLP010000312.1:0-1714 GCA_964654705.1 uncultured Chitinophaga sp. | reverse complement strand
TTGAATGGGGATGGGTAAGAATTTGGCGTAGCGGTCTAGGATCTGCTGAATGCGGGGATCTTCCAAAAACTCTTCGGACTCCTCGTTGATGTGCAGTATTACGTCGGTACCTCTTTCGGTACGCTTTCCTTCGCTGATCTCGAAGGCCGTGCTGCCATCGCAGGTCCACTTGGCAGGAGTGGCCCCTTCTTGGTACGAGAGGGTTTGGATCTCTACCTTTTCCGATACCATAAAGGCCGAATAAAAGCCAAGTCCAAAGCGACCGATAATCTCGTTGGCATCTTTGGCCTCTTTGAATTTTTCCATAAACTCGGTGGCTCCCGAAAAGGCGACCTGGTTGATGTATTTTTTGATCTCGTCGGCGGTCATGCCCAACCCCGCATCCGAGATAGTGATCGTCTTTTTCTTCTTATTGACCTTTACCTGAACGGTCAGGTCACCCAGTTCTTGATTAAACTGGCCCAGTGAGCTCAGCCGCTTTAGTTTTTGGGTCGCATCGATGGCATTGCTGATCAGCTCGCGTAAAAAGATCTCGTGGTCCGAATAAAGGAATTTTTTGATAATCGGAAAGATGTTCTCGGTATTAATCGAGATCGTGCCTTTTTCCTTGGTCATAGGGAGGGGATTTAGTTTCCCATCAGTCTGCAAGGACTGTTCCACCCCCTTAAAAATTGCCAGATTGGCATTTTTAGGGGTCTTTTTGCCCCTGTAACTGAGAATCCGTCAGCAAGTCTTATATTTGCTGCCCCGAAAGGGAGCGGGAGGTAGTTCAGCCCGGTAGAATACCTGGTTTGGGACCAGGGGGTCGCAGGTTCGAATCCTGTCCTCCCGACAAAGCAAGAAGCTGGCACGTAAGTGCTGGCTTTTTTATTGGGTGCGATGCGTGTTTACACGCATGAGCACACAAGAGAAAAGCCATTACGAGCGAAGCGAGTCAGCTGCTTGATTTAGCCTCCCCCCCAATGGATCACTGAAAGTAATCCATTGGCCAACTATAACGATAAAGGTTATTTATTAGTTTTCAATTTTCCCTGATTTATACCCCCGCCTCTGTTTTTTTTGCTGGCAAACTATCAACCGGGTCTTAGCACATTTTTCTCAAATAGCTGTTACACCCTCTTTCTTCCGAACACTTATACTAAAACCAACTCTATGAAGAGAGCGCTTGTTATACTACTGTTGAGCTGTAGTGGCTACCTGACCAATGCCCAGAGAGCCGCCTCTTTGCAGCTTGTAGACAAAGAAGGCTGGACCGCCTACCTGCCGGGTAGTCTTCCGTTGGTGATTAGCGTTCCCCACGGCGGCACGCTTAACCTGACCGAGATCGACGACCGCAGTTGCGAGGGCGCGGTTACGGTCACAGACTCTTATACCAAAGAGCTGGCTCTGGAGATCGCTGAATATCTGCAAAAGTTCAAGGGGCAGTATCCGTATCTCATTATCTGTAATTTGATCAGAAAAGATATCGATCAAAACCGCGACAAGCCCGAGGCCACTTGTGGAGATACCCGCATGGAGGCCCCTTGGGAGGCTTTTCATAGTCAGATCGATGAAGCGATCAAAGAGGCCATCGCACAGCATGGGTACTGCATTTATATTGACCTGCATGGTCATGGTCATCCGGAGCAGCGGCTCGAGTTGGGCTATATGCTCAATGATAAAGAGCTAAAGGAGCTATATCAAAACAAGGTTTTGCCCGGTAAAAAGCACTCGC
>CAZZLP010000311.1:0-1718 GCA_964654705.1 uncultured Chitinophaga sp. | reverse complement strand
GGCCGAGGCCATCCTTTCTGTAATTGATGCAAAAAAATGGAAGCCAGGAATATATAATTATAGTAATAGTGGCCATATTAGCTGGTTCGATTTCGCGAAAGCCATTGCCGAGTGGCAACACAGCACCGTTCCGATACAAGGCATTGGTACCGATCAGTATCCCACCCCGGCCCGCCGGCCCGCTTATTCGGTACTCGATAAAAGGAAGATCCATGAAACTTTTGGGGTTCCGATTAAAGATTGGCGCGAGAGTCTGGCCCGTTGTCTGTCTTTTTGTACATTCAGTGCCTAAATTCAGCCTATGTCTTTTCATGCCAGAAGAGAATTCTTTAAAAAGACCGGCCTGTTCACTGTAGCGGGTCTGTTTACCGGAATACATTCGTCCGCTGCGCTACAAACCCTGATCCGTAAGGCCGATGGGTTAACCGACGAAGAACTGGTCAGCGATGAGGATTTCTGGTACCAGATTCAGCAGTCATTTACCGTTTCTCCCGGTCTTATCAATTTGAACAACGGCGGGGTTTCGCCGGCTCCGCGTACCGTGCAAGAGGCCATGAAGCGGTACTACGATTACAGTAACGAAACACCCAGCTATTATATGTGGCGCATCCTCGATCAGGGGCGCGAACCCTTACGCCAGCAATTGGCACGGCTGTCCGGGTGCAGTGCCGATGAGATTGCCATCAATCGAAATTCCTCTGAAGGCCTCGAGACCGTCATCTTTGGTATGACCCTTTCTTCGGGAGACGAAGTGGTCGCTTCGCGGCAGGATTATCCCAATATGATCAACGCTTGGAACCAGCGGGTTATTAGGAACGGTATTAAAATGGTATGGGTTAACCTAGAGTTGCCCTCGGAAGACGAGGAGTATCTGGTTAATCAATATGTAAATGCCTTTACCGAAAAGACCAAAGTGGTTCATCTTACCCATATCATCAATTGGAATGGGCAAGTGCTTCCTGTTAAAAAGATCGCGCAAGAGGCGCATCGCAGAGGTATCGAAGTTATTGTAGACGGGGCTCACAGTTTTGCCCATTTGGATTTTACCATTCCTGAGCTTGAAGCCGATTATTTTGCCACCAGTTTGCACAAATGGCTGTATGCGCCCATTGGTAGCGGCCTGCTTTATGTGCGCAAAGAAAAGATTGCCGGTATCTTTCCGTTGTTCGCCAACGACTCGCCCAAAAGCGATGATATCAGAAAGTTCGAGGCCCTCGGCACCCGGCCTTTTTTTATTGAGCAAGCCATCGGAAAGGCTATCGAGTTCAATGAAATGCTGGGTCGGTCAAGAAAACAAAAAAGACTTCATTACTTAAAGAATTATTGGATGGAGCGGGTGCGTTCGTTACCCGGTGTGCAACTGCATACGTCGATGGACCCTCGTTGGGGCTGTGCCATCGGAAATATGTCCGTGATCGGCAAGACACCCGGAGAGCTCGATCGATTCTTGTTAGAAAAGTATAAAGTTCATACGGTGGCCATCCAGTGGGAGAATATCAACGGCATTCGGGTTACGCCCAATGTCTATACCACTACAAGACAGCTCGACCAGTTTATTGATGGGGTACGGGCCTTTACCCAATTGGGCTAACCCGCCCGCTGTCGCGGGCGAGGATTACTTCGCCCCTTCGGGGCTCAGTGATGCCGGGGTTGGGGGTCAATCAAAAACCCGACACATCGTGTCGGGTTTTTGTTGACCCATAAGGATTCGAACCTTA
>CAZZLP010000310.1:0-1778 GCA_964654705.1 uncultured Chitinophaga sp. | reverse complement strand
TTATACAAAAGCCGTGGATCGGGCAGTTGCAAATGCGTCAGCTCCATGCTCACCTCAATATGATTATTCTTGTTAAGTCTCATCCATTTTCTAAGCCCCACCACATATCCAACAGGCACCGTATCGCCCGCCAGCGACCAGGGAGTTGGTAAGCGATCGGCACGACCGAATTCGCCATAGATCTCGGCCCGGTCTTTAGGCATGCTATATCGAAAAAATAAAGATCCCATGCTGGCACCCTTTCCTTTCACAATAGTGGGTGTATAAGGATAAGCAGGTATCGGTGTGCCATTTTTTCGCTCGTATGTTACGTAGCCATAATAGGCTGCAGCATAGCCCAGCGAAAGATTAGGGATCCATTTGGGTTGCCAGCTAAAAACCAACCCCAGCATTTGACGGCGAATATTTTCTTTGGGCATATAAGCCCCCGGCCAGTACCGTTGCTGACGGATATTCTCAAAGGGCTCTACGCCCGAGGAGTCTAACTTTCCAAAGACGGCCTGCATTTCGATTTTTCCGAAAATAGTTTTAACCGGACGTACGGTCTTAAGGTCAGCGTGTATAAACCCCGGAGCATTATTGGTCATGATCAAGGCGTTTCTTCTGCCCGGCCCCCACCAGATATTTTCGTTAGAAAGCCCAATCGATAAATGATCAAATACCAAGCGAGCGGCCGATTGACCCAAAAAGAATTTCTCGATGGAAGTCGTTCCAAACCGCCCGGGCCAGTCGATGACATTTATTTGCTGAAAGTATAAGCGTGTAAAATAGTTAGGTTCTCTCCACTGATCGCTAATGGAGGCCTGCGCAAGGTTCTCTGCTTTTACATATTCTGGTTGAAAATCAATAAGCAACCGACCCAGCTTTAGTTGTACCCCTGCCGTAAAACGCTCTTGCCAGCCCGTGGCGGCATAAAAACTCTCGTTATTGAGCGTAAGCGGAACCGAATCGTGATACATTCGACTATACCCCACCCGCTTTAAAGCGATCCAATTCTTTTTAGCACTCTCCCATACCTCTGGCATTATAGGCCGTATGGTAAAAGAATAATCGGTAAGATGCAGCTCTTTTGCCTTTACTGAATCGAGTAGCTGCAACGTGCGCAGCCCATCGGCCATATCGTTTTTTTGCAAAAGCCCTGTGTATTGCGCAAATGCACTGTGGCTTAGCAGGGCCGGCAAAAGCCAAAAGAGTAAGGTGATATGTTTAAACCGCAGGGTCACCAGAAATAAGATAATTGCAGGTAAGAGTAAAAATTATCACGGAATTGATCTTTTTGCCAAGCATAGTTGGTCGAGCGGGTCAGCTGCAGGTCGGCACTAAACATAAAACGCCCCAACCGGTAGCGTCCGTTGATACCATAAGCCCACTCATTCCAAAAAATATCTCGAAGCATTAAAGGAGAAGACGACGCCAACGCCCGTGGATCGTGCTGAATACGTTGTACCATTATCCCCACACGCTTGAACCCGCTTACCCAAGTCGTCTTGATTGTTTGTACATTATTGCCCATGCCACTGCCAGCCCCTAAGATCTGGCGCTGGTTCGTCATGCCTTGCGTTACACCACCATGTACATACCAGTTACCCGCATTGCGCAATACATAGTCTACCGGTTGGGCCATATGGGTATATTCGCTACTTAGCTCTATATAGTCCGCGTTCCGTAGCGGAAATAGTTTCTTAGCCCCCACCACATAAGCGGCTGCATGCACGGGGTCCAACCCAAAATCACGAAAATTATCTTTATGATCGTTCCAGCCATATTCAAAATACAAC
>CAZZLP010000309.1:0-1797 GCA_964654705.1 uncultured Chitinophaga sp. | reverse complement strand
CACCCAGTCGCATCCTCAATTTATAGAGAACCTGTATCGTGATTTTGTAAAGGATCCCGCATCGGTCGATCCTGATCTTCGAAAATTCTTTGAGGGTTTCGATTTCGCACTTGCGCATGCGGGTGCTGCCACAACAGTTCCGGGTACTCCTTCTGCCGACGTTTTCGGCGTTATGGCTGGTGCAAAGCCAGGTGCTGCTCCTGCTGTGGCTGGCGCAGTCGATATAGATTGGCAAAAAGAATTTAACGCGTACCGATTAATATTGGCCTACCGCAGCAAAGGACATCTGGTCGCCAAGACCAATCCGATCCGTCCTCGTATCGATCGGGGTGCGCGCCTCGAGATCGCACATTTTGGGTTATCCGAAAAAGATCTTTCCCGAAATTTCTTTGCCGGTCATGTGGTAGGGTTGGGTACCGTCACACTCGCTGAGCTTATCGCGCATCTTGAAAAATGCTACACCGCTTCGGTGGGTGTCGAGTTTGCTTATATTAATGATCCTGCCAAAGCAGATTGGTTGGTCGAAGCCATTGAAAAGCGAATGCACCAACCCCTGCCCATCGATACCAGAAGAAGAATATTAGAAAAGTTGAATCAAGGTGTGATCCTTGAAAAATTTCTGCATACCAAATACGTGGGACAAAAGCGTTTTTCGCTAGAAGGAGGGGAGACCACCATTGCCGCCCTGGATGCCGTTATTAACACGGCGGCCGATCTCGATGCCAAAGAGGTGGTGATCGGCATGGCGCATCGTGGACGCCTGAATGTGCTGGCCAATGTTATGGGCAAGACCTACGAGCAGATCTTTAGCGAATTCGAAGGAACGGCCAAGGTCGATCAAACCATGGGCAGTGGCGATGTTAAATATCATATGGGATATGGCAGCGAAGTGCAAACTCCCCACGGAAAGTCCATCAGCCTTAAGTTGATGCCCAACCCCTCTCATCTCGAAGCGGTCAATCCGGTCGTGGCCGGTTTTGCCAGAGCCAAGGCCGATGTACTCTATCAATCGGACGCCGATAAGATCGTACCCATCTTAATTCATGGGGATGCTTCGATAGCCGGACAGGGCATCGTTTACGAATTGCTGCAGATGAGCGGACTAATCGGTTACAGCACCGGGGGTACGATGCACTTTGTGATCAACAATCAAATTGGTTTTACCACCGACTTTATAGAGGCACGCAGTGCGGATTATTGTACTTCTCTGGCGGCCGCTGTACAAGCCCCGGTCTTTCATGTTAACGGAGACGATCCGGAAGCCGTAGTCAAATGTGCCCAATTGGCCACGCAATATCGCCAGCAATTTAACTGTGATGTCTTTATCGATATGGTTTGCTATCGTCGTCATGGCCATAACGAAGGCGATGATCCAAAATTTACACAGCCCCGGCTGTACCAGCTTATCGAAAAGCATGCCAATCCACGCGAGGTGTACGTGGCGCAGTTGTTGGCCGACGGTGACAGCGAGGTCCAGGCACTCGCCAAGGATATGGAAAAGAAGTTCTGGCAAGACCTGCAAGAGCGACTCGACGAAGTAAAGCAACATCCACTACCTTATCAATACCAGCCTCCTGAACTCGAGTGGAAAAAATTACGTCGTGCTACACCCGAAGACTTTTTACACTCTCCGGTAACTGCCATTGATGCTGCGATGCTCCGCCAGTTGATGAACGTACTGCTTTCTTGGCCTTCCGATTTTAAGCCGCTGCGCAAAGTAGAGAAGATCTTACAAGACAAGATAAAATTGTTCGAGCAAGAGCAAAAGATCGACTAGTCCACCTGTGATTTATTGGC
>CAZZLP010000308.1:0-1803 GCA_964654705.1 uncultured Chitinophaga sp. | reverse complement strand
TGACCCCGAGGCTGTAGCCTTGCTGAGCAGTGTAAAAAAGAAGTACGATATGGTCAACGATTATACGGCCAGTGCCCGTTTGGTGACCAATGTGCTCTTTATTAAGGCACCTGTATCGCAGGTAACTGTCTATTATCAAAAGCCCGATCGGTTATTGGTCAAAAACGAGAAGGGAATCTCGTTTATTCCTAAGGGCACCGTACACATCAACATGAATAATGTACTGGGGCTTACGAATTTTGAAGCGGTGCTATCTGGTACCGAACTCGTCGATGGCGTTGTTTGCAAAGTGGTCAAGATCTTTCCGCTTTCAGAAGAAGAATCCATTACCCGTGCCACGTTGTACATCGATGCCGATCAGTTGCTGGTGCGACGCTCGGTGGTCAGCACCAAAGAAAATGGAACCTACTCTATTCGTATGAAATACGGCGCTTACACCTGGTGCGGGCTTCCTTCTGTGGTAGATATGGAGTTCAATACCCGAGACTATAAATTGCCTAAGGGTACTACCCTCGATTACGATAACGGCTCTTCCAAAAAAAGCGGGGTTCCGCAAAAAGGAAAAGTGACCATTCAGTACCAACGTTACAATATCAATAAGGGAGCATCGGCTGCTTTGTTTCGCTAGTCGTTTACCGCTTGTCGGCCGCTCTCTCTTTGGGGCTATTTACCACCATGCGATCTTTCTGTCAAACGCTGCTGCCTTAGTCTTCGATCGCTTCGTCTTTTGCATTGGCCAGCATGGCGCGCGATGCTTTGCGCAAAGGATTCTTTCTGGTCTCGGCGTATCCTTTTCTTCTGTTGATGATGTCGATGCATTCGTAAAGGGCCAGTAAAAAAGAGCAGTGATCGGCCTTGTTCTTGCCGGCAATATCAAAAGCTACTCCATGGTCGGGAGAGGTACGAACAGCGGGGAGTCCTGCCGTAAAGTTTACGCCTTCTCCGCCGGCTAAGGTCTTAAAGGGAATCAATCCCTGGTCGTGGTACATGGCCAACACGGCATCAAATTGTTCAAAACTGCGGCGGGCAAAAAAGGCGTCGGCACTATAGGGCCCCACCGCCAGTATGCCATTGTTCTTGGCCTCGCGTATGGCGGGCCGAATAAGGGTCTCTTCTTCTTTACCGATCAAGCCTTCATCGCCGGCATGCGGGTTAAGACCAAGCACGGCAATACGGGGTTTGTCGATACCAAAATCTTTTTGCAGACTCTGCTGAAGCAATACCAGCTTGCTCACTATTTTTTCTTTGGTCAATTTTGCGGCAACTTCTCCGACCGGAACATGCTCGGTTACCAGCCCGACGCGAAACTCGCCGGCGCAAAGCAACATTACCACGTCTTTGGCCCCAAACATATTTTGCAGATAAGGGGTATGGCCGGTAAAAGAAAAATCTGTCGACTGAATATTTTTCTTATGAAAGGGGGCGGTGAGCAATCCGTCGATCTGCCCTTGCTTTAGAGCGGCCACGGCCGATTGCAGTGAGATAGCCGCATAGCGACCTCCCGTATCGGTGAGTTGCCCGGGGGTGATGTCTACGTCTTCTTCCCAGCAAGTGAACAGGTTGATCTGTTTGGGATTGATCCGGTTGAGTTCTTTGGTGCTCGAATAATTAAAGTTGTACTCGGGCATGGTCTTACGGTAAAAGTTGATGGCCTTGTTAGAGGCAAAGATGACCGGCGTACAATGGTCGAGCAAGCGGCTGTCCGAAAACGTCTTGATGATAAGCTCTATGCCAATGCCGTTAAGATCGCCACAAGAGATACCAATAATGGGTTTGGGAGTAGTCATAACTGTAGATTACCGT
>CAZZLP010000307.1:0-1820 GCA_964654705.1 uncultured Chitinophaga sp. | reverse complement strand
TGGCGGAGTTGCCCGTTTTGAAATTATCCAACAAGAAGACCGCACGGTCAAGGCCACCGTTCGTATTCCTCTATGATAAAATTTTACCATGCCTATCAAAACCATCCTGATCGACGACGAAAGACTGGCCCGGGTCGAACTACGCAAATTGCTCAGCGATTTTTCCGAGATAGAGATTATCGACGAGGCGGTCAATGCCGAAGAAGCGCTACTTAAGATAGAGCATCTGCAACCCGAGTTGATATTTTTGGATATTCAAATGCCGGGTAAGACCGGGTTTGAATTGCTGGCCGAGCTGGATCGAAGCCCCGAGGTGATCTTTACCACTGCCTACCATGAGTATGCGATAAAGGCCTTTGAGTTTAACGCGCTCGATTACCTGATGAAACCCATCGATCCCCGAAGGCTGGCCGATGCTATTCAGAAATTGCAGGGACAGTTGCGTCGACCCACTACCGCTTCGCTGTCGTTGCCTGGGTTACTGACCGAGCAAGACCAGGTATTCGTCAAAGACGGTGAGCGATGCTGGTTCGTTACCCTTGGCGAGATCCGTCTTTTTGAGAGCGTAGGAAACTATGCCAGGGTTTTTTTTGGAGCCAACAAACCCCTGATCTTAAAATCCCTTAATGCACTCGAAGAACGACTGGACCCCCGCGTCTTCTTTCGCACTAATCGTAAGCACATCGTTAACCTGCGGATGATAGAAAAGGTCGAGCCTTATTTCAATGGTGGTCTCTTGTTAGAATTAAAGGGAGGAGAAAAGATAGAGGTGAGTCGTCGGCAAACGTTGCGCTTTAAAGAGATGATGAGTCTGTAGCGGGGGCTTAAAAATTATTTTTTGGAGCATTGATGAACCGCCTCCGCCATGGAGCGAACGAGATCGCGGTCTTTCTCTATGGCATTTCCTACCACGATCACATCGGCACCGGCTCTGCAAGCGGCGGCGGCTTTCTCAGGGTCGGTAAGACCTCCTCCCACGATCAACGGTACCTGAATTTGCGAGGCCACTGCTTGTATCATCTCTTCACGCACCGGTAGGAGAGCTCCGCTGCCGGCATCGAGATAGATCAGCTTCATGCCCAGCATCTCGGCTGCCAGTGCCGTGCACTGCGCGATCTCTTTTTTATTGGCGGGAATGGGAGTGGCATTGCTAATATAAGAGACCGTTGTGGGGGCTCCGCCATCGATGACCATATAACCGGTAGAGAGCACTTCGAGCCCGCTTTGTTTTACCAAGGGGGCAGACAATACGTGTTGACCAATGAGCAGATCGGCGTTTCTGCCCGATACCAGCGACAAGTATAACAGGGCATCGGCATATCGAGTTACTTGCGAAGGGCTGCCCGGAAAAAGGATCACCGGCATGTCGCTGTGTTTTTTCAGGTATTGCACCTGCTCTTCGAGTTGGTGCGAAACGACAAGACTCCCCCCCACGAACCAGAAGTCGACCGATGCCGCAGCCCCCAGTGCGATCAACTCGTCGAGCACGGCCAGGGGCGCCTTGTCGGGGTCGATCAGGACCGCAAAGGATTTTTGTCCTTTGTTTTTTCGCTGTGTGAGTGTTGAATAGAGGGCTTCTTTCATTGGGTAAACAGAGAGAGACAAAGGTGCGGAAAATTGTTTGTATTCAGGAGAACAATGCTGTTACAAACTGAACCTGATATTTCCAAAAAAAAAATCAAAAAAGTAATCCAGAAAATGTGAAGAAATGCTCAAATCCACGACAGACAAGGGTTGTGTGGGTTTTAATGCGTATTTTCCACACAATGTGAATATTTGAGGGTTTGTTTTTTTTAGGGTAAAAAATATTTTCGTTCACG
>CAZZLP010000306.1:0-1846 GCA_964654705.1 uncultured Chitinophaga sp. | reverse complement strand
TTTCAGTAGCGATGCTTAAAAGTGATGGGGGGTGCCCGGGGCCTTGGCAACGATGAATTGGTACTCCGGAAAAGCGGAGCTTACCTCCAGCATGATCGGTAATTTCATGGCGATCTCTTGTTGTCGGCTACCCGGTAACAGTGCGATGATGGGTTTATCCGATAAGGCAATATCGAGCGGTTGTTGTCGGGTCTGCTCCACTACCTGCACCAGCGGGTGGCCCACGTAGGTAACCGGCCATTGCCAGCGCGATTCAAAAAAATCTTTTTCGAATGGAAGAATCACGAGCAGCTGATCGATACATCGCTTCATTTCTTTTACCCGATTTTCTTTCCATGCCCACACCTGCGGCGCAATATAGTAGACCACACGGATCGCTTGTGCATGGGCCCAACGGGCGATCCTTAAATTAAATCCCGGATAATCGATACAGATTAGCACATCGGGGCAAAAAGCGGCAATGTCTTTTTTACAAAAACGAAGATTGCGTAAAATGGCAGGCAGGTTTTTGATTACCTCGGCAAAGCCCATAAAGGCCAGCTCGCGGTAATGCTTGACCAATGTGGCGCCGGCCGCTTGCATCTTGTCGCCTCCCCAGCAGCGAATATCCGCTTGCGGATCTTGTCGGTGCAGGGCAGCGATCAAATGGCTTCCGTGCAGATCGCCCGAGGCCTCGCCCGCTATAATGTAATAGCGCATGGGGTTAATTGAAAAGCTTGAGCAATAGGATACCGACCCCGTAGCAACAGGTCACTATAAAAATACCGCGGGCCATGCGGTCCCTGTCGGTATTAACACAAATGGTAAATAAGAGCGCATTGACCACCAGACTCAGTGAGCCGATCGAGGTAATGAGTCTGTTCTCTTGTAGAAAACTTTCCATGAATTCCCTAAAAGTGTAACTGGAAAATTTCCAGTAGTAGACAAAGACCAACCCCAGCAAGGGACCGGTCAGCCCCAGCAACAATCCCAGCCGTTGATCATCTTTAAAGAGCGTCATAGCTTCCAGCTTTTGGCCAATTGTTCTTTGTACGGATAGTGCGTCAGGTCGTATTGCACGGGCACCACGCTTACATAGTTATTGGCCAGTGCCCATACATCGGTATCCTTTCCTTTGTCGGCATTCACGAATTCGCCAGTCAGCCAATAATAGTTTTTGCCATGCGGATCGTTACGTTGCAGGTAATTCTCTTCGTATTTGGCATAAGCTTGCCGACAGATCTTCAGGCCGCGGATCAGCTCGGGTTTTTTTGCGGGTATGTTCACATTCAAGACCGTATGTCTGCCCAATTTGGTCCGCATCATTTTATCTACCACTATTCTTGCATACAGACGTGCGGCGCTAAAATCGGCCTCGATACTGTAATCGAGCAACGAGAATCCGGCCGAAGGAATGTCCTCGATCGCGGCTTCGACGGCTGCCGACATGGTGCCCGAATAAATTACATTGATACTGTGGTTGGCACCGTGGTTGATACCGCTCAGACACAAATCGGGTTTGCGGTGCAATACTTTGTCTACGGCCAGTTTAACGCAGTCGACCGGCGTACCGGAGCATGCGTACGAATCGATGCCTTCGAAGTGATGGGTCTTGTGAAGCCGAAGCGGCTCTCCGATGGTAATGGCATGCCCCATGCCCGATTGCGGTTTGTCGGGGGCGACCACATAAATGTGGCCCATATCCTTTACCGATTCGACCAGATTTCGGATGCCGGGGGCACTGATCCCGTCATCATTGGTAATGAGAATGACGGGTTTGTCTTTGGTGACCCGGGGCTTGGCAGAAGTACGGGGCTTTTTTTTCTTCTTGGGGGTTTGCATCTATTGTAAAAGTCCTTGATTTTTA
>CAZZLP010000305.1:0-1850 GCA_964654705.1 uncultured Chitinophaga sp. | reverse complement strand
ACTGATATTTAGCAGTGTAGGTCTCGTGAGTCAGGAACAAAAAGTATCCGGCGGTACGCTCAACGTTAAGTTAGAAGCCGTCAATGCCACACTTTCCGAGGTAGTGGCGGTGGGATACGGCTCGCAGCGTAAGGCTACACTGACCGGTTCTGTGGTTACATTAAAACAAGAAGACCTGACACGCAGACAGGTGGCCACCGCAAGCAATCTCTTACAAGGATTGGCCCCCGGTGTAACCGTTCAACAGCAGTCTGGACGTCCCGGTGCCGATGGCGCCTCGATTCGGATTCGCGGTCTGGGTTCTATCTATGCCGGACAAAGCCCCCTGATTATGGTGGATGGAGTCGTATCGGGTTTTGATGCGATTGACCCCAATGCCATCGAAAGCATTACTATTTTAAAAGATGCCGCCTCTACCGCCATATACGGAGCACGGGCCGCCAATGGAGTAATATTGGTCAAAACTCGTCGTGCTAAAGGAAAGGGAGTGCAAGTGGCCTATAACGCCTTTTTGTCTAAGCAACAGGCTACGGCCATTCCTGAACGTACTACGGCCATTGAGCATATGGAATTGAGTAACCTTGCCGAACAAAATCGTACCGGTAATCCCAATGCCTTTTTATTTACACAAGCGTTGATCGATAAATACAGGACCACGCCTGCCAATAATCTGGATGTGATCGATACTGATTGGTTAGGGTTATTATTGACCAATAACGGATTGATGCAAAATCATAACGTTACCATCAATTCTGCCGGAGACAATTCAAATATTTTCGCTTCGGTTAGCTACCTTAATCAACAGGGGTTGATTCCCAACAATAGTTTTCAGCGCTATGATATTCGTTTTAATCCTGATTTCAAGCTCAACGACAAGTTAAGCATCAACGGGGTCATGAATATCAACAACAGCCGCACCACGGCTCCCTCTACCGGATCTCCCGAGTTCATCATTCGTCAGGCTATTGGTCTTCCTGCCATTGGGGGAGGCAAGTATGGTCCCGGCATGTATGGAACGGCCGGACAAACCAACAATCGTAATCCGTTGGCCATGGCCGAAGCTGCCGGTACTTCCGTATCGCGTGTCAACAGTATGCTGACCAAAGTTGGCTTTGTGTACAAGCCCGTTACTAGTTTGGAGGTGGAAGGATACTGGGCGCGTGAGTATTGGGTGCCCAACGGAAAGTCGTTTACCAAAAATGCCGATATCTACGTTCCCAATTTGACCACGCTGGGCTATGACCGTGTTGGTCCTTGGCCCGGTTCTACCAGTTTGAGCGAATCATACTCTACCAATGTTCGTACGACTTATTTGGCGCAGGCTACCTGGACCAAGCGTTTTGCGGCCAATACGATCAAATTACTGGGAGGGGCCCAGACCGAGGAATTTACCTACTCTGGTATCTCTGCCTCTCGTACCGGTTTTCTGAATCCTAATCAACCCTATCTTAATTTAGGAAGCGGTAATCTCAACAACGCCGGAAGTGCCTACGAAACGGCACTTGCCGGTTTCTATGCCCGACTTAATTACAACTACGACGACAAATATTTTCTGGAGGTGAATGGTCGTTATGACGGATCTTCTCGTTTTTCTCAGGCCCTCGACAAGCAATGGGGATTCTTTCCTTCTGCATCGGCCGGCTGGATCTTCTCTAAAGAAAAATTCTTTGGTGGACTTTCAAGGCTGATCACTTTTGGTAAGCTCAGAGGTTCATGGGGTGTGTTGGGTAACCAGGCGCTGCCGGAGATCTATCCCTTTGCCGTTAACTTCGGTACCTCTGCATATGCATCGAACTATCTGAATGGTACCAGCAGCTATATCAACAACGTTAGAACGCTGGGATATGCCT
>CAZZLP010000304.1:0-1869 GCA_964654705.1 uncultured Chitinophaga sp. | reverse complement strand
GTGTAAGCCCCGACAATAAATTGCTAGCCTACGGCGAAGACTTGGTTTCGAGAATACAGTACACCATCAAGATCAAAAATCTTGAGACCGGCGAGCTACTAACGGAGTCTATCCCCAATACCGAAGGAAGTGCGGTTTGGGCGGCCGATAGCAAGACCTTCTTTTATACTATTAAAAATCCCGTTACGCTGCTCTCCGAAAAGATCATGCGTCACCAGCTGGGGTCTCCCATAAAAGACGATGCCATCGTATATGCAGAAAAGGATCCCTCCAACTATATCGGTGTCTTTAAAACCAAGTCGCAAGAATATATCTGTATTGTATCGAGTGCCACCCTATCGAGTGAGTACCATATCTTAAAGGCCAACGACCCGCTGGGTGCTTTTGCGGTCTTTCAACCTCGTATCAAGAATGTGCTCTACTCCATAGATCATTGGAACGACCGGTTTTTGATCCGTACCAACAAAGACGCAGAAAACTTTCGTTTGCTCGAGACCCCGCTCGATAAAACAGGTATCGAAAATTGGAAAGAGGTCATTGCCCATCGCCCCGATGTATTGCTTGAAGAAATAGAGGTCTTTAAGGATTATTGGGTCATCGTAGAACGCAAGGAGGGGTTGTTACAACTGCGTATTCGCGACCTAAAGACCAACAGCGATCACTACCTGCCCTTTGGCGAACCATCGTATAGTGCCAACGTGGGCAGCAACCTAGAATACAACAGTACAACGCTTCGTTACAACTACACCTCACTGACCACCCCCGGTTCGGTATATGATTATGACATGGCTAACCGCTCCAAGAAATTGATGAAGGAGCAGATCGTACTAGGGGGCTTTAAGAAAGAGAACTACATTACCGAAAGGATCTATGCCACCGCCAAAGACGGTGTTAAAGTGCCCATATCGCTGGTCTATAAAAAAGATACCAAACGAGACGGTACCGCTCCTCTGTTGCTCTATGCGTACGGATCGTATGGGTATAGTACCGATGCCAGCTTTTCGAGTTCAAGGCTCAGCTTGCTAGACCGCGGCTTTATTTATGCCATTGCACATATACGCGGCGGGCAAGAAATGGGAAGAAAATGGTACGAAGACGGTAAACTGCTCAAGAAGAAAAATACCTTTACCGACTTTATCAGTTGCGGAGAAGAGTTGATCGCCAAAAAATATACCACCAATGGCCATCTCTATGCCAATGGTGGCAGTGCCGGTGGTTTACTAATGGGTGCCATCGTTAATATGGCCCCTGCCCTGTGGAACGGCGTTGTGGCCGATGTACCTTTTGTGGATGTCATTACTACTATGTCTGACCCTTCAATTCCCCTTACCACCAATGAGTACGACGAGTGGGGCAATCCGGCCAATAAAGAATACTACGACTATATGAAGTCTTATTCTCCCTACGATAATGTCGAAAAAAAGGCCTACCCGAATTTACTGGTCACTACCGGTCTTCATGATAGTCAGGTACAATACTTCGAGCCTGCCAAATGGGTGGCACGTCTAAGGGCCAATAAAACCGATAATAACCTGCTGCTGTTAAAGACCAATATGGAAGCCGGCCATGGCGGTGCATCAGGAAGATTCGATTATCTAAAAGAGCTGGCCTTAAAGTATGCGTTCTTTATGGGGCTCGAAGGAATCACGCAATAAGGGAAAGAAACCGTTGGCTCGGGTAATTTGAGAGAACGGTTGGCCGAATGGCTCCCAGCTCAATCTATTGCTCAACCAATAGCTCAAAAAAAAGCCCCGCAAATGCGGGGCTTTTGATTTTCGTATCGAAAAGATTACTGCTTACGAAGGGTAAGCTGGTAGTTTCCGTAAGATAGATTAGGCGTACCAGGCACGTGATGGCGAAGCAGCAGCG
>CAZZLP010000303.1:0-1891 GCA_964654705.1 uncultured Chitinophaga sp. | reverse complement strand
GCCGACAGCCTGCCGAGCGCAACGCAGCCACGTCTCATTGGCTGCATCGTCTTGACGCCAAGATCATGCAAGATCTCTTTACCAATATCAAAAGCACCAAAAACTGTCTGCAATTCAGCATTGATATCTTTAATGCTGGTAACCTGATCGATCCAGGATGGGGCAAGATTAAAACGATCAACAACAGCCGTCCCATTGCCATTACCAACTCGGCCAGCTTTGTACCCGGAGGAACCGTGTTACCCATCTACCGTTTGGGTAGTGCCAATGGTGATATTATTACCAAGACCTTCCGCGATAACGTAAGCGTAGCCTCTACCTATTCGATCCAGTTCGGTCTGCGTTATTTGTTCAACTAATTCTTCTTCGTTGAATTTTCTGAAGACCGCTCTACCAAAAGGGCGGTCTTCTTTTTTTAAGAATGAATATATTTATCATCAATTTTATAATTATGCAACAACGATGGCTGCCCCTGCTGGCACTACTGACCGGTCTCGCTTCTTGTACCGTTCGCCCACAAGCAGATCTGCTGATCTTTAACGCAAAGATCTATACCGCAGACAGTGCTTTCTCTGTACAAGAAGCCATGGCGGTCGATAACGGAAAGATCGTGGCTATCGGCTCTGGGGCAGCCCTTCGAAAAAGCTATGTCTTTGCTGACAGTCTCGATGCGGCTCAGCAGTTTGTTTATCCGGGTTTCAACGATGCCCATGCACATTTTGTGGGATATGCCGAAACCCTGCGCACAGCCCGGCTGGTGGGCACTAAAAGCTGGAACGAGATCTTGGATATTCTCAAAGACTTTGCGCAAACGCACCCCAATGGCTGGATCGTGGGCCATGGCTGGGATCAAAATGACTGGGATAACAAAAACTTTCCGGATAATAAGGCGCTGAATACACTTTTTCCGAACCGACCTGTTCTGCTGACCCGCATTGACGGACATGCCGCCATTGCCAACAACGAGGCCCTGCGACTGGCCAACCTTAAGGCGGGACAATCGATAGTAGGGGGTAAAGTGGCCGAAAAAAACGGCTTGCCAACAGGACTGCTAATCGATAACGCAGTAGACCTAGTCAGCAAAGTAATACCGCCGGCTACCACCGAAGAACTTGACCAGGCACTGGAACAGGCACAGCAAAACTGCCTGGCCGTCGGGCTGACCTCGCTGACTGATTGCGGACTGGATTATCCAGTGGTAGAGCAACTACAACAATTACAACAGGCCAAACGGCTGCTGCTGCGCTTAAACATTATGTTGAGCGACCGGCCCGCCAACTATGCATTCGCAGAAAAAAAAGGAAAGATTACCGAAGACCGTTTGCAGGTCAGCAGTATTAAGGTCTATGGAGACGGTGCGCTGGGTTCTCGCGGTGCCTGTTTGCGTAAACCCTACCATGACGACAAAGATAATTATGGATTTTTGCTAAGCGACCCCACCCACTTTGACAGTGTGGCCAACTGGTGTGCGCGTAACGGATGGCAAATGAACACCCATGCCATCGGCGATAGCGGCAATAGGACCATCTTGCAGATCTATGCGCGCCACCTGAAAAAAGACAAGGATATGCGTTGGCGCATTGAGCATGCCCAAGTAGTTGATCCCGCCGATCTGGACCTGTTTGGAAGTTATGGTGTTATTCCTTCGGTACAACCTACCCATGCTACCTCGGATATGTACTGGGCAGAAAAAAGACTGGGCGCCGATCGAATAGGTTCTGCCTATGCCTATCAAGCGCTGCTGCGCCAACATAACTGGATGCCGTTGGGTACGGATTTTCCGGTCGAAGATATTTCTCCTTTCAAGACCTTTTATGCTGCTGTATTCAGACAAGACGCCCAAGGATGGCCTGCCGAAGGTTTTCAGATAGAAAATGCCCTTACCAGAGAA
>CAZZLP010000302.1:0-1915 GCA_964654705.1 uncultured Chitinophaga sp. | reverse complement strand
ACTCCAACCCCTCCATCAGCACCTCGTGATTCTTACGGATACTATCATCCTCAAATCCCGCTAGGTAATCCATTGTGGTCTTAATGCTGGAATGGCCGAGTGATTCCATAATAAAAGACAACGAGACCTTCTCGCTATTCTTCAGTTTAGTAGCAAAGGAGTGTCGCGCGGTATATGTAGTTAGTTTTACAGGTAAGCCCAATTGCTCCCCTACCCTTTTCAAGTACTTATTGGTAGTGCGCGTTAGATTGGCAATACGGTTCTCTATTTCCTTTATGCTAAGCCCTGGCTCCAAAATGGGGAACAAATATTGCTCCGGTTCGCTTGCCGGGTTTCCCCACTTTTTAATAATGGCCTGCGCATGACGATTCAGGTGTACGCGGATAGGCAACACATTATCTCTTTTGGTATTCTCCGTCTTCTTTCGAAAGAACTCCATATAGTCGCCGGTAATATTTTCCCACTTCAGTAGAGCGATGTCTTTTAAATTGATCCCATTACAGAGAAAACTAAATCGCCAGATATCGAGCGCTCGGGCATGCACATCGGAGTCTACTTTGGCATTAAAGATGGTTTTGATCTGCTCATCTTTAAACGCCCGCTTCGATTTACGCGGGGCAGGAATAGTATAGCGCTTAAAGGGATACTGCGTATAGGTCACCACACCCCGTTGCATCGCCAGATTATAGATGGTGCGCAGAGAACGCAAATACACGCCCACTGTAGTTTTAGATTTTTTCTTCGTGAGCATCCACACCTCATAGGCCGATAAAAAATCAGGTGTTATGTCTTGGAACTTCAGATACCGACGAAACTGCACCAGTGAATTGAGCGCAGACTGATACGACTCGGCAGTCTTAATTCGCTCCTGCACCCGAAGACGATTGATGTACTCTTCAAAAAAAGGCTGTACTTGTTCTAACGAGAACTTGGTCTTGGTGCTACGCTCATCGCGGGTAAACTCCTTTTCGAAAGCATCAAAATCAAAAGGGTCCAGCTGCTTGATAATGGCTTGCTGCGCCGCGAGCCATTTATAAAGACGGTTCTTGGTGTCTTTCAGATCGGGGTCGCGCAGGTTAGGGGCCTGGATCTTTCGATACGCGTCTTCCGAGAGCTTAAAGGGCGTCTTATAGTGGCGCTTTTTACCTAAAAAATACACGGTAAGCTTGACCGGAAAAGAGCCGTCTTTGAGGGCTCTTCGAGCATCTAAAAAAATGGAGACAGTGGCGGTATTCATATGATCAGAGGGACGAAATTTGCACCAAAATTTGCACCACAAAATAGTAATTTTGGGTATACAAATAAAATTTTTTTATTATGTGTTCGTATATAGATAATTATTATTCAATGATTTATAATAATCACGTATATACCGAAAAATACCCTTGTTTTTGACTGTTAATCAGAGGGTCGCTGGTTCAAGTCCAGCAGGGGGAGCCCAGTAATGAAGAGCTACAATTAAGTAGCTCTTTTTTAATGCTTTAGCTTCAAGCACTTTTCTACAAAACGCCTTCTGTAGGTTACCAACGGGTTACCAAAACTGCCACTCTCACAGCTATCATTTTTCATCAAAAAATTGAAGCATGAATCAGCTGCTGCACATCTCTTTTTGTGTCAGAAAAGACCGTTTGAACAAGCATGGATTAGTCCCTGTAGTGATCAGATTATCCATGGATGGGGAAAGGGTAAACCTTCAACCACGTATCAACGTAAAATATGAAAGCTGGGACCCAATCAAGCAAAGGGTGAAATCAAAAGATGTTGATGCAAAGATCCTTAACACTTTCTAATGAGGATATAAGAGGATATAAGGATAATAGCATATTATTTTCGGAACAAGCCCGTTCTGAGAGCTAGTTACCGAGTAATATTTCTTGCGTACATTCACTTTTCTTTCTTGTATTCCTTTTGTAAT
>CAZZLP010000301.1:0-1916 GCA_964654705.1 uncultured Chitinophaga sp. | reverse complement strand
TATAAATGATAATCAACCCGCTTTGTTAATAGAGACCAGGCGGGCCTTTTGTTGATCCAGCTGCTCGTAGACCGAGTTGTTCGAGATAAACTCCGGTACAAGCTCTTTCATTTTAGATACCATGGCCAAGTGTTGCGAGGGGTCTGCCGCCATTATAAATAACTGTTGGTAGACCTCTTCCAAGTTGGCAAGGGAGCTGACCGCGGTCTTGGCAATAAGGATCTTTTGATGATGGGTAGGCAGTGTATTTTCCGCATCGTTCAAGAGTTCTTCGTAGAGCTTTTCTCCGGGTCTGAGTCCGGTATACTTGATCTCTATATCTATACCCGGCACCAGTCCGGAGAGGCGAATCATTTTACGTGCCAGGTCGACGATGGGAACAGGTTTACCCATGTCAAAAACAAATATCTCACCCCCGTTGCCCATCGATCCGGCCTCCAGCACCAGCTGTGTTGCCTCGGGGATGGTCATAAAGTAGCGAATGATGTTGGGGTGGGTAACGGTTACCGGACCTCCTTTGGCAATTTGTTCACGAAAGCGCAAGATGACCGACCCATTAGAACCAAGTACATTACCAAAGCGAGTAGTGATAAATTTTGTGGTAGTGGCGCCAAGTATAGAAAGCTGCTGCACATAGATCTCGGCCAACCGCTTAGAGGCACCCATCACATTAGTAGGATTCACGGCCTTATCGGTAGAGACCATTACAAACCGTTGTACCTGGTAACGAACGGACAGGTCGGCGATCATTTTGGTACCTCCTACATTGGTCAGTATTGCCTCTGCAGGAGATTGTTCCATCATTGGCACGTGCTTATAAGCTGCAGCGTGGTATACTACCTGAGGGCGAAACTCCGTAAAGAGCTCTTGCATCCGGCTAGGATTTCTAACATCTCCCAAAAAGAAGATCAACTTGACCCCATTACTGACGCCGGTCAACTCGAGCTCAAGATCGTGCAGGGGCGTTTCTGCTTGGTCACAGACCACAATGGTGGACGGCTGAAAGCGGAGTAACTGGCGCACAATCTCCGAGCCGATAGAGCCGGCCCCACCCGTTACCAAAACGCGTTTTCCTTTTATCTGATTGCTAAGCTCCGCATGATTGAGCTGGATGGGATCCCTTTCTAACAGTTGCTCGATACGGATCGATTGCAATTGTTTTTTGGTGAACTGCCCGTTGATCCATTTTTCGAGCGGAGGAACGGTCAGTACCGTAATGTTATATTCCAGACAGATATCGACCAGCTCTGATTTTCGAGTGGGTGGTACCGAAAAGGTAGAGATAATCAATTCATCGATTTGCTGCGATTTGAGCAACCCATCGAGGTCTTTGTAATCGATGATCCTTACTCCGTCAATCACTTTACCCGACTTACGGGGATTGTCATCGACATAGGCTAGCACTTTTACCCTGCTGGAGGGATCGTGCTCCAGCACTCGCTTGGTGGCCAGCCCGGCTTCTCCCGCACCATAGATTACGACAAACTTAGGATCCATTTTAAAGTTGCGCAGGTAACTAAATCCGTACTTAATAATGACCCTGTAAGAAATAAGCCCTAAAAAAGCAAATAAAGAATAGATGATAAGGGTGGCTACCGGAAGGCTAATAAAAGTAGACCCATTGACCAGGGTCACAAAACTCAGCAGTGACAACATTACAACCGATACCAATAACGAAAGGGAAACCCGTAGGGCATCTTGTACACCGGTGTAGCGAACAATACCGGCATAACTTCTAAAGTTGAGAAAAACCAGGGCGTTGATGCCGGAGAGAACCAGTAGGTTCGCGTAAAGCTCTTGAACGCTAATGAGATCGAAATTAAGATTATGCCCGATCAGGTAGGCAAAGACCATGCAGCCATTACAAACTACGATGTCAATCAGAAAAATAATCCAGCGAGGAACGATGTTGATCT
>CAZZLP010000300.1:0-1925 GCA_964654705.1 uncultured Chitinophaga sp. | reverse complement strand
GGTGTCTACCATTTTATAGACGCGGGTCAGTCCGATCTTTTTTCTTTTTTCATACACCGATTCTTCGTCTCCGTTGCGTACGATGCGTGCGATCTGTTCATCACTAAATCCATGCAGTTTGGCTTTTTCGAGCAGCGATTCGGGAAGGTCCTCTAAGCTAAAGGCCGCCAACTCTTTTTCGATGGCCACGATCTTTTGGATCTCGAATAAGAACCAGCGATCGATACCATTGGTGGCCTTAGAGATGGAGCCTACCGAAATACCTGCCTGCAGGGCATCTTTTATCCGAAACAGCCGATCCCACTTCGGTGTCTTGATATATTCGAGTAACTCTTCGGCACGCATCAGGCTCTTTCCGTAATAGCCAAGCCCCACAGCATTGTTCTCGAGACTCTGGCAGGCTTTTTGAATGGCTTCGGTAAAACTTCTGCCGATGCCCATTACTTCGCCCACGCTTTTCATTTGCAAACCAAGGGTATCATTGGCTCCTTTGAACTTATCGAAGTTCCAGCGTGGTATCTTGACGATCACATAATCGAGTGCCGGTTCGAAATAAGCCGAGGTGGTCTTTGTGATTTGATTTTGCAACTCGTCCAGATTGTATCCGATGGCCAGTTTGGCCGCGATCTTGGCAATGGGGTAGCCCGTGGCCTTGCTGGCCAATGCCGAAGAACGACTTACTCTTGGGTTGATCTCGATGGCGATGATCTCTTCGGTCTCGGGGTTAAGGGCAAACTGTACGTTGCACCCGCCGGCAAAATTGCCCAAGTCACGCATCATACGAATGGCCGTATTGCGCATCAGTTGCATGGCCGTATCGCTCAGGGTCATGGCAGGTGCCACCGTAATGGAGTCGCCCGTGTGTACACCCATCGGATCGAAATTCTCAACGGTGCAAATGATACAGACGTTGTTGGCCGCATCTCGCAGTAATTCCAACTCGAATTCCTTCCAGCCCAGCACTGCTTTTTCTACCAGCACTTCGTGTATGGGAGAGGCCTGCAAGCCTCTGTTGAGCGCTTCATCGAGGTCTTCTTTATCATGTACGAATCCGCCTCCCGTTCCACCTAGGGTAAAAGAAGGTCTGATTACCAGCGGAAAGCCGATCTCTTGGGCAAATTCCTTTCCTTCTAAAAAAGAGTTCGCTGTCTTGGCGGTGGCCACCGTTACGCCCAGCTCGATCATCCATTGTCTGAATTTTTCGCGGTCCTCGGCTTTGTCGATGGCTTTGATATCGACTCCGATCAATCGGATGTTGTATTGTTTCCAAAGCCCCAATTCTTCGGCCTCTTTGGCCAGATTGAGTGCTGTTTGTCCTCCCATGGTGGGTAACACCGCATCGATCTGATTTTCTTTCAGGATCTTTTCGATGCTCTCGGTGGTAAGGGGCAGCAGGTATACTTTATCGGCCATCATCGGATCGGTCATGATGGTGGCCGGATTACTGTTGATGAGCACCACATGTATGCCTTCTTCGCGCAAACTGCGGGCGGCCTGCGTACCGGAGTAGTCGAACTCGCAGGCTTGTCCGATAATAATGGGGCCCGATCCGATGATCAGTACCGAACGAATAGAGGTGTCTTTTGGCATTTTTTATTTTTTCTCGGCAGACCGTTAAAAAAAAACAAATTGTGCAAAGCTAAGGGAATGCGGTTGTTTTTCTGACACTATTAGTCGGTATTTTCTTAACAGAAGCCCGTTATTTTTGCGCATGCGTAAATTGTTGTTATTGGCAGGATGCAGTGCGATCTTTTGGATGGCCGGTGCTCAGCAGCCCCATTATCCGCAGGGCTACTTTCTCAACCCGTTGTCGTTACCGATGGAGCTTACCGCCAATTTTGGGGAGTTGCGCAACAATCACTGGCATATGGGCCTAGATATTAGAACCGATGCCCGCGAAAACCTTCCCGTGCGGGCCGCCGCGA
>CAZZLP010000299.1:0-1935 GCA_964654705.1 uncultured Chitinophaga sp. | reverse complement strand
TCTCCTGCCCTCAATTATGCGCTGCAGGTAGCCACCCAGGTTGCTGCCACCGACCTGACCGTTTTGATCAACGGAGAGAGCGGTGTCGGAAAAGAGGTATTCTCGCAAATCATTCATACGCTCTCTGCGCGTAAGCATAATCCCTTTATAGCCGTCAACTGCGGAGCCATTCCGGAAGGAACGATCGACTCAGAGCTCTTTGGCCACGAAAAAGGTTCCTTTACCGGAGCGGTCGAGGCCCGCAAAGGATATTTTGAGACCGTTAACGGCGGAACGATATTTTTGGACGAGATCGGCGAGCTGCCATTGGGAACACAGGCAAGGCTGTTGCGCGTACTCGAAACGGGCGAATACATTCGCGTCGGGTCCTCCAAGGTACAAAAAACCGATGTGCGAGTAGTGGCGGCTACCAACCGCGATCTGTTGCAACAGGTGCAGAACGGAAAATTCAGAGAAGACCTTTACTACCGTCTCAGCACAGTGCCCATTCGGGTTCCGTCGCTCCATGACAGACCCGAAGACATTCATTTGCTGTTCAGAAAATTTGCCGCCGACTTTGCCAATAAATACAAGGTACCCTCCGTACAATTGAACGAAGAAGCCATTCAGTTACTAGTGGGTTATCCCTGGCCCGGCAATGTGCGCGAATTAAAAAATATTGCCGAACAGATATCGGTGCTATCGGCCGATAAATTAATCGGGGCCGAAGCCCTCGGCAAGTTCTTACAACCCTATCCCAAGAACCGTCTGCCGGTGTTACAAGCTACCGCTGCTACGGGCGGATCCGAATTTGCCAACGAAAGAGAGATTCTTTACAAGCTCTTCTTTGACATGAAAAAGGATGTAACCGAGCTCAAGCGAATGTTCGTAGAGCTGTTACAAAATCCGGAACTGGCCGCCACGCATCCCCAATTTGTAAATCAATTACAAGAATGGAGAGGACCCGTTACCTCAGAGCTGCTGCCCTCGAATGCCACACCCTCCTCTTCGACCGTTGTTACCCCCGTATCACCGGTGCCCGTGATCCATACAGGCTATGCACGCACCAACCCTACTATTCAAGAGCACGAGGAGGTAGAAGAAAGTCTGAATATTATCGATAAAGAGAAAGAGCTGATCATAAAGGCGCTCAAGAAACACAAGAGTAAACGAAAAGATGCCGCTCTTGACCTGGGCATCAGCGAAAGAACGCTTTACAGAAAACTAAAAGAATACGACATAGAGGAATGAAGATAAATGTTGCCATATGGATCGTGGCTCTCGCAGCCGCAGGTATGTTGATGGTACCGCTTACCGGCTGCGGGGTCTATCGCTTCTCGGATGCTTCCGTTCCCGATAGTATCAAGACCATCAAGGTCAATTTTATAGAGAACAAGGCCTCTTATGTTAATCCGCAACTAAGCCCTCGGCTTACAGACAAGCTGCGACAAAAAATCATTGCCCAGACCCGGCTTACGCAGACCAATCGCGACAACGCCGACTGGGAGATCACCGCCACCATTACACAATACAATTTTAGCACCTCGGCCATTGCCGGGCAACAAGCCTCTAACAATCGGCTTACCGTAGGGGTACAAATTGTTCTATACGACAGAACGGCCGATGAGACCAGACGCTACGAGGTGAGCAGAAGCTTTGAGTTCAAGGGTACGCTCTCTTTTCAGGCTGCCGAAGCGAGTCTGGGTGATGAAATGACCAGAACACTGACCGACGATATTTTCAATAAACTATTTTCGAACTGGTAAAGACCGTTATGACCCAACGTATCGATCTGTTAACGCAAACCCTTATTGGAAAGCCCAGGCTGGCCGATACGAATTTGCAAGAGCTAAAAAAACTGGTGCTAGATTACCCCTGGATGGCGGCCGCCCGGCTACTGCTGTTAAAAAAATTAAAGGAAGAAAAGGACCCGGGGTTTAAAAGTGAGTGGAAGCA
>CAZZLP010000298.1:0-1963 GCA_964654705.1 uncultured Chitinophaga sp. | reverse complement strand
AGGTTGCTTATAAAAAGAGCCGATCAATTTTTCTGAACCCGGCGATCGCAATTGTTGAGCCGTAACGGCAGCGCGCCACTTTCTGGAATAAGGAGTAAAAATAGTGTATGGCAGACCATCGTCCTTTACTACTTCTGACTTTTCAAAGATAACCTGGTCTTTAACAGAAATAAACGTAATGGAGCGAGCCGCAAGATATTCGGACATTTGATGATCACGGCTGCGGGCATAAGGCTCATAATCGCTGTTGGTATAGACCTCTCTTATGTCATATTCATCGCATAAACCGGCAAAGACATCTTTGACAAAACCGTAACGTACCACCAGGGTGCTGTCTGCCTGTACCAACTGCTCTTGCATAGCCTCCAAAGAGCGGTGTATAAAATGAACCCTAGCGTCGGAGGTATCCTCCAGCTCATCCAGGATGGCCCTGTCGAAAATAAATAAAGGCAATATGGGATAGGACCCTTTCAATGCCTTAAAAAGGCCGGCGTTGTCATGCAATCTCAGATCGCGCCTGAACCAAAATACAGAGACGGCGGGTTTCATACCCGTAAAACAAGCCGAACGGGCAATAGTTGCACCCCAAGGGGCAAAATTCGAGGTAAAATGGTTTACTCCAAACGGATCAGCCCATTCTTAAGCGCGAAGAGCGCCATTCCCGCCAAGTTTCTGCTTCCAGTCTTGAACTTGATCTTATCGCGGATACTCTCAATGGTCCTTGGGCTCAACGCCAAAGAAGCGGCTATATCGCGGGTACTCTGTTCTTGACAGAAGAGCCGAAGAACCGTAACCTCTTTATCGGTCAACGAAGAACGCGCCCTAAGCGGGGCTACCGCCACTGGCCTAAAGACCGATTCCAGGTCGGGCTCCTGGACCGAGTCAGAAAAAAAATAGCCTCTGTTCACGACCATCCTTACGGCCTTTTCGATCTCGGACGTTTCAGCCGCCTTGCACAGATATCCGTTGGCACCCGCCTTAGAGAGCGTTTCCAGCAGTGCTTTGTCTAAGTCATACCCCAGCAGCAAGATCTTTGCATCCGGAACTACTTGTCTTACATGAAGCAAGGTACTTACCCCTTTGCTCATGGGAATCGCCAGGTCTAAAAAGATCACGTCGGGCTTTACGGCAGTGAGCAGCGTAAGTAAACTTGGTTCGGTAGCTGCCTCGCCCACGATCTGGATATCCTTACAGTCTTGCAACGCGGCCCGGATACCGATACGGAATATCTCGTACTCATCAGCTATCACGACAGCCAGGGGGGTAATACGCATAAAGTATTTTTTATAGATGCAAATTGAGCCCTGACCCATATAAAAAAAAGAGTGAAAACCCTAAATATTCCTGCTTCGGAAAATACGGTAATTATGCTTGAACACCTCTTAGCGGATCAGCCGGTGGCGGATTGCGTATACCACTAGTGCAGAACTACTACTCACCCCTGTTTTTACCTTTAACTGGTAGCGAATGTTTTCGACTGTCTTTACACTTAAAAAAATCCGGGTCGCGATCTCTTGCGTCTTATAACCATCGGCGAGCAGCTCCAAAACACGGATCTCACTTTTAGAAAAACGAAGTGTATCGACCGGCACTCCCGCTGTCTTTCGTCGGAGGCGTGTCAATAACGCACGGCTAACGACCTCATTAAAATACATGTCAGCATCAAAGACGGCATGCAATGCCTCTGCTATTTCGTCTTGGTCCGTTTCGCGCTGTAAGATAGCATTGACTCCCAGATTAATCAGCTCCTTTACAAGTAAAAGATCTTCGGATAGAATAAATACAATCAGTTTTACAGCGGGATAACTATTTTTTGCCGCGAAACAAAAGAAGTGAAATCCAGTCCTTTTAGTTCCATTCCCAATAATAACACCATGGGCATAGCATGCTTTAGCCGCTCGTCCAGCTCTTGCGCAGAAGAAACATCCCACAAAAGCTGCATGTCATTACGATGGGCTATAGC
>CAZZLP010000297.1:0-1973 GCA_964654705.1 uncultured Chitinophaga sp. | reverse complement strand
GCCGGTACCCGCGGTGCCAGCATGGGTGTAGAGGCGATCAAAGTGGCCGCACTCGATTTTATGAGTAATTTCTTTATTCATTTTCCATCCGAAAAGATAACGACAGAGAATCACCTGCTTTACGAACCCATCGAATCGCCCTATGCAAAGCGGATCAAAGGGTTGCTGACCATGTACGAACGGGTGGGAAAGTCGGTGGCAGAGACCATCAAGAATAATTTTTTTCCGGTCGTCCTTAGCGGTGACCATTCCGTTGCGGGGGCTACCATTAGCGGTATCAAAATGGCAAAACCCAAAAGTAAGCTCGGGGTTATCTGGATAGACGCGCATGCCGATCTGCACACCCCTTATACTACCCCCTCCGGCAACTTGCATGGTATGCCTATGGCCATCGCGCTAGGGCAGGATAATCCCGACTGCGCGATTCACCAACCCGATCAGCGTACCATTGATTTTTGGAACAAGCTAAAGAACTTTGGAAAGATCAGCCCCAAGGTGCTACCCGAAAACGTGGTCTATATCTCGCTGCGCGATTTTGAAAAAGAAGAAAAATACCTGCTCGATCAACTCGACATCAAAAAGATCGGCACCAAAGAGATCCGAAGTAAAGGGGCCGAGAACATTGTCCGATCGGTGCTGCGTTATCTCTCCGATTGCACCGACATTTATCTCTCCTTCGACGTAGACTGTCTTGACTCCAGCATATCAAAAGGGACAGGCACCCCCGTAGGTAAGGGTCTCAGAGAACGCGAAGCCGAAGACCTGGTAAGCAAATTCATGCAAAACCGCAAGATCTGTTGCTTTGAGATCACCGAAGTCAATCCCACGCTCGACAAAGAGAACCTGATGGCAGAGATTGCTTTTAACATCTTGCAGCGTAGCGTCAATATCGTTATGATGAACTAATCTTGTTACGCCTGAAAAGTAAGTCGAAGCCCCTCATCGAACGAGACAGGAGAAAAGTCCAGCTCGCGTTGAGCCTTTAGAATGCAAAGACCGGTCTTTAGTGGTCGTAGGGCAGGTTGTTGAAAAGCCGCTGTATGGGTTCGAACGATCAACGATGAGTCCAAGTTCAAATAGACGGCCGCCTTCATCGCCATATCATAGGGGGTCAATACATCAAGACCCGATAGATGAAAATAGCCTTTGGCCGATCGGTTAATGATTTGAAAAATTCCGCGAGCTAGATCTTCGACATAGGTCGGCGTTCTAATCTGATCATCTACTACGTGATAGTTTTCTCCTTGCCGCAGCTTCTCTTGCACGATCGATAACAAATTACTACGACCTGTCATCGGCCGGCCATAGACCAACACCGTTCGTACGATAGACCAATCCAATCCTGATTCCTCGACCAAACGCTCTGCCTGTAATTTGGTCTCTCCATAGTGATTGATCGGATGACGCTCGGCCTCTTCGGTATAATTTCCGTGTACCCCGTCAAAAACAAAATCGGTAGAGATGTAACAAAACTTTGCATTTACCGAGCGGGCCGCATCCAGCAAATGCGAAGTACCTTCTACATTGATACAGGAGGCCAGGACAGGCTGTAACGCACAGTCGTCGGGTTTTCCCATAGCACCGGCGTGAATGATGTAATCGGGAGCTACACGGGCAACGATCAGAGCCGTTTGACGCTGATCTGTGAAATCGAGCGATTCATACACAAAACGATCTCTTGATAGAAAAGGCAACCGGCAAGATCCTCGCGAAGTACCCATTACATACAAACCGGCGTTAGTTAGCAGATCACAGAGATAATAACCCAAAAAACCATTCGCGCCAGTAATCAATATTTTCATTGCCTAAAAGTAGTAAAATCGTAAATTAGCATCTTCAATTTGATCGATATGAAATCAAAAGTTTCCCGCATTGCGCTAATGACCTCCGGAGGAGATGCGCCGGGAATGAATGCCGCCATCAGGGCCGTGGTCAGAACCGGCTTGTATTATGGCTTGGAAGTCTACGGCATT
>CAZZLP010000296.1:0-1981 GCA_964654705.1 uncultured Chitinophaga sp. | reverse complement strand
GGTGATAACGATGGTTTTGGTATTCGCTTCGAGCAGGCCTCGGTAGAGGATATCAAACATGCCATAGGTCGCGCAGTAGCACTTTACTATGAGCGGCCGGAGCATTTGCAACAATTTCGAGAGCAGATCATGCAGATCGATCACTCGTGGAAACATGCGGCAAAAGAATATCTGCAACTGTATAAAAATCTCAAATAATTTTTTATGGCAATAAGAACCATCACCCATTCTACCGAGATGCTCTCTGTTATTTTAGGCGGTGGCGCAGGATCAAGGCTTTATCCGCTAACGGCCAGTCGTTCCAAACCGGCCGTGCCCATTGCAGGAAAATATCGATTGGTCGATATTCCCATCTCGAACTGCCTGAACAATGGTATTGGCAGAATGTTTGTGCTAACCCAGTTCAATTCGGCATCGCTTAACCGACATATCAAAAACACCTATCACTTTAGCGCGTTCAGTAGGGCCTTCGTTGATATTTTGGCCGCAGAACAAACACCCGATAATCCCACCTGGTTTCAGGGTACGGCCGATGCTGTCAGACAAGGGCTTCGCCATATTGAGTCGTTCGAAAGCGAGTACGTACTCATCTTGTCGGGTGACCAGCTCTATCAAATGAACTTTGCCGAAATGCTCGATCATCATAAGCAATTGGGCGCTGATATTACCATTGCCACCATTCCCGTAACGGCCAAGGAGGCCCCGGAGTTCGGTATACTCAAAAGCGAAGCGGGGCTAATCACCTCTTTTATCGAAAAGCCCGATAAAGAATTATTGGGTCATTGGGTCAGCGAGACAGGTGCCGAAATGCAATCTCAGCAACGGGTCTATCTGGCCTCTATGGGCATTTATATTTTTAAGCGAAGCTTACTGTTCGATCTGCTTCGCTCCGAATTAAAGGATGCAGCCGATTTTGGAAAAGAGATTATTCCCGCCTGTATCGATCGCTACCGAGTGGCCAGTTATCAATACAGCGGCTATTGGACCGATATCGGAAACATCGGTTCTTTTTTCGAAGCTAACATCGCCCTTACAAAAGAGATACCTGCCTTTGATATGTTCGATAGTAACCGCACGATCTACACACGGTCGCGAATGCTTCCGCCGGCCAAGATCAGCGGCACCACGCTTACCCAGGTACTGGTTGCCGAGGGGTGTATCATCAGCGCCTCAACGGTAGAGCGCTCCGTGATTGGTATTAGAAGCCGTATCGGATTAGGAACCGTAATTTCAGATGCCTATATTATGGGAAGTGATTACTACGAAACGCTGCAAGACATCAATAGCCGTGTCGAAAAAGGGATTCCCGCCATGGGAGTGGGGCAGCGCTGTCAGATCCATAAGGCCATCATAGATAAAAACTGCCGGATCGGCAATGATGTAGTTATCCAGGGGGGCGAACATCTGGAAAATAAAGATCATCCGCTTTATGCGGTCAAGGACGGTATTGTGGTGGTCAAGAAGGGAGCGATCATTCCGGACGGGTTCGTTATTTGACCGGCTTTGCTTTTTTGTAAGTATCTTACTAGCTTAAACCAACGATAGTCATGTCTACTGCTTTTCAAGGCGAAAAACCCGCACTGCGTTTACAGCAGATCATCAATATGAGCGTAGGATTTTTCGGAATCCAATTCGGTTGGGACCTGCAGCGTGCTAATATGGGGCGCATCTACGAGAATCTGGGGGCTAATCCCGATGAAGTGCCTTTGCTTTTTTTGGCAGCGCCTCTAACGGGTTTACTGGTACAGCCCGTGGTAGGATATATCAGTGACCGCACCTGGCATCCTCGCTGGGGAAGAAGAAGACCTTTCTTTTTGATTGGGGCCATTATCAGTTCTATTGCCTTGCTCTTTATGCCGCATAGCAGTGCCTTGTGGATGGCTGCTGGCTTGCTGTGGGTGTTGGATGTTTTTGGCAATGTGGCCATGGAGCCTTTCAGGGCTTTTGTAACCGATCAGTTGCCCGATTCGCAAGTTAATCG
>CAZZLP010000295.1:0-1989 GCA_964654705.1 uncultured Chitinophaga sp. | reverse complement strand
ATCTGGAGCTTCGGAAACTCTTATACTATCCATTGTACTACGAGGCCGGCTACCGGAGAAGACCCGTTGCGTTACTGGCAAAGATCTTAACGGCAATAGCCAACAAAATTACGCCAAAAAACTTTCGTACGGCCATAAGACCGGCTTTGCCCAATAATCGTTCTATGAAATTGAGTGAGCGAATGACTAGGTAAATCAAGATCAGGTTGGCTAAAATGGCCAGCAAAATCATGTATTCATTTTTGTCGTTACGCTCAAAGGTGGCCTTGAGCGACATGATCGTAGTAAGGGTGCCGCTGCCGGCAATAAGCGGAAAGGCAATGGGTACCATGGTGGTGGTAGGTCCGTTTTGTTCGGACTTAAAGAACTCGATTCCCAGTATCATCTCTAGCCCTAAAATAAAGATGACGATAGATCCCGCCACGGCGAAAGAGCGGATATCAACGCCCAGCATATTGAGTAGGGGCTTTCCGACAAAGAAAAAAAGCACCATGAGCCCTCCTGAGATCAGCGTGACTCGAAAGGGCTGAATATCCCCCATTTTTTTCTTGAGACTAATTAGTAGCGGAATCGTTCCCAAGATATCGATTACCGCAAAAAGGGTAAAACTGAGGGTCAAGAACTCTTTGAGGTTAAACTCCATGGAGATTATTTTCTCAAAAGTAAACAAACTGCCGAGACCAAGGCGCGTTACCTTATCCAGGTAAAAGATAGTTGAACGACTCGTCTGACTAAAGTGATCAGTGGCTAAAAAGAAATCCTGCCATCACGGTAATTCCTCTGGCCGTATAACCGCGCAGCTCTTCGTAGCGGGTGTTGGTCATATTGCGCAGATCGACGAAGAGGCGCATCCCTTTGATCTTATTAAACCGATACGATCCGTACAGGTCGAGCGTAACATACCCTGACATCTCTTGCGGAGCCGCTCCGTATATGAATTCTTGCCGCTTGCCGGCTGCGCGACCCGATAGTGTCACTACCCAACTGCCCCTGGTATAGCTGGTGCTGAGGTTAAGGGCATGCTTGGGAATACGGTATAAATTAAAATAACCGGTGTCTTTGGCAAGGGCAACGCCGGTTCCGCTGTAGCGGCCTTGAATCTGTCCATCGGTATAGGCGTAGTTGGCGCGTATGGTAAAGGCCTGTAAGATTAGTTGCGTTTCAAGCTCCACTCCATAATTATGTTGCGTAGAAGCGTTGATGTATTTACCACTCCAGGTGGCCGGATTGTAAGAGTAAATAATGGTGGCATTGCTGCGGCGATTGAATCCTACCACACGCCCTCTAACAACAGTCCCGTTGATCCATTCGAGTCCTAGTTCTTGAATGGACCCTTTTTCGGGGGCGAGCTCCCGATTACCGGCTCCGGGGTCAAAGAGTTGGTAAAGGGTGGGGGCCTTAAAGGCGCTGTAGAGGTTGGCGAACAATTTGGTCCGCGCGTTAAGACGATAAGCCGGATTAAAAGTATAGGTGATATTATTGCCGTAAACGGAGTGATGGTTAAAGCGGCTGCCAGCCTCCACGATCAGCTTACTCTTTGTCAATACCAATGATGCATAGGGGCTAAGCTGATCAAAGTGTGCCTTTAAGACCGGAGGAGCATAAGGCCCCCAGGGGCCGGTAGACCAATAGGTTTGTGTGGTTTGGTGTTTGCGGTAATCGGTTCCTCCCAACAGTTCAAAACTCCCGACCTTTTTTGAGAGATAGAATTCTGCAAAATGGGTAATGCCCTTATAATTGCTTTTAATGAAGTTTACAAAGTTGCTGCTGCGGTAACTGGAATCATCGAGGTAATCTCTTTCTACCTTGTTGTATTGGTAATTGATTTGCAACAAGGTGTTTTCTTTTTTGAGCTGCCAGCCAATACCGCTGAGTTGATTGGTATTGTCGGCTATAAAATCTTTTTCGTCTGTATAGGCAGCCGCATCCAAGGCGGGGTTATAGCGACTATACAGATTATTCACTACTACTTTTGAGTGTATTCCGGTT
>CAZZLP010000294.1:0-1991 GCA_964654705.1 uncultured Chitinophaga sp. | reverse complement strand
AGGAGATCGAGAAGAAGCACAGCAGTTGGGAAAAGGTTCTCATCGCTATCGATGAGGCCTTTGATCCTTTTAAGAAAAAATTAAAAAGACCCATTACGCGAGAGGACATCGTTAAGCTGACCGAAAAACCCGTACGACGTATCTACAAACTCGATATCGATGAGCTTAACGAGCAGATCCGTGATCTCGAAGCGGCCATGAAGCAAGTGCTGCATGATTTGGATAACCTGGTCGACTTTACCGTTGCCTACTACGAAGGATTGCAAAAAAAATATGGTAAGGGTCGTGAAAGAACGACAGAAATCAGACAGTTCGAGGTCATCGAGGCCAAGCAGGTGGCTATCGCCAACACCAAGCTCTATGTTAATCGCGAGGAAGGGTTTATTGGTACCGGTCTTAAAAAAGACGAGCTGTTGTTCGAGTGTTCCGACCTCGATGATATTATCGCTTTTACCAAACGAGGTATTTTAAAGGTCGTTAAGGTGGCCGAGAAGTCGTTTATCGGAAAGGATATCTTGCATGTGGCCATTTTTCAGAAAAACGATGAGCGCACCACGTACAACATGATCTATGCCGATGGAAAAGGGGGCATCAGTTATGCCAAGCGCTTTACGGTGACGGGCGTAACCCGCGATAAAGAATATGACCTGACCAAAGGCGACGAAAAGAGTAAGGTGCATTATCTAAGCGTCAACCCCAATGGCGAAGCCGAAGTGGTCAAGATCTTACTGACTCCGGGTTCGGCGGCCCGTATTAAAGAATTTGATTTTTACTTCGAGACGTTGACCGTTAAAGGAAGAAGCAGTTTGGGTAATCAGGTTACCAAGTATCCAATCAAGAGCGTCAAATTCAAAGAGGCCGGCAAGTCTACTATCGCCGCCAAACGACTCTGGTTCGACGATCAGTTTGGCCGTCTCAATACAGAAGAAAAAGGAATGCCCGTGGGTTCTTTTGAGCCCGATGACAGGCTTTTAGTCATCTATAACGACGGTAACTACGAGATTACCGATCAAGAGCTTACCCAAAAGTTCGACCCGGACAAGGTATTGCAGATCGAAAAGTTCGATCCTGAAAAAATAGTAACGGCCGTGTATGTCGACAGTGAAAAAAAGCAATATATGCTTAAACGATTCAAGATCGAGACCAGCACCCTGCGATCTAAATTCTTGTTTATAAAAGAAGGGGCCGGTAATTATGTAGAGGCTGTTACCACCGACAGCGAGCCCGTACTGGCCATGCAACAAGGAAAAGGAGCACAGCTCAGAAAAGCCAAGTTAAAGCTCTCTAAGATCGCGGAGATAACGGGGTGGAAAACGGTTGGCACTAAACTCGCCGATTATAGCAAGTCTACCGAAATGGAGTGGGTACGTACAAAACCAACGGCGCAGCAGGAACTTTTTGAATAAAGAACAAGAGGGTAGTACCCCACCTTACATTTTTTGACAACAGGAGGCCGCGTAAGGCTATACGCCTTTTCGTTTGATCTCTTGGTCGGCCTCTCTTTTTTTGATGCTTTCTCTTTTGTCGTATTGTTTTTTGCCCCGCCCCAGCCCCAGCTCTACCTTGATTAGTCCTTTGGAAGAAAAAAAGACCTTGAGCGGGATCAGCGTATAGCCTTTTTCTTTTAGCGCTGCTGAAATTCGGCCGATCTCTTTTTTGGTCAACAGTAATTTTCTGTCACGCAGAGGCTCATGGTTGCTATGCGATCCATGGCTGTACGGCGCAATGTGCAGGGACTTTAACCAGACCTCTCCGCCCTGTACCACGCAGAAACTGTCATTGAAGCTTACTTTTCCTTCTCTGACCGATTTTACTTCGGTACCCAATAAGGCCAGCCCCGCTTCGTAGCGGGTTTCAATAAAATAATCATAGAGTGCCTGTCTGTTTTGAAGGGCCTGCATTACCACGCTATTGTCTTGTCAGCGAACTATTGTTCAAAAAGAGTCATCAGTGTCGAGAGTTTTTGCTTTAACTCATTTCGTCTGACAATA
>CAZZLP010000293.1:0-1994 GCA_964654705.1 uncultured Chitinophaga sp. | reverse complement strand
CTACCATGGCGAGCTTGGACTCCCTTTTAATCCAATTCAATTTACCATTGGCGGACTGGAGCCCAACACCACGTACGAATACAATCTGATCGCTAATGGCAAGCCTTGCGGAGTTGGTGGAACCTTTACTACCAAACTACTCTGGCAGTGGCGCACGGCTGCTCCGGATTTCAGTTTTTTGGCGGGCTCTTGCGCTTACATCAACGATCCGGCCTATGATCGTCCGGGTACTCCTTATGGCAGCAATGATTCCATTTTTTTGGCCATGGCGCGCGAACCATCGGCCTTTATGTTCTGGTTGGGCGATGCCTGGTATAGCCGAGAGGCAGATTATTACAGCGAGTGGGGATTGTGGTACCGTGCCAGTCATGACCGCGCCACCGCTACCTTGCAACCCCTGCTCAAGGCCATGTCGCATCTGGCCATTTGGGACGATCACGATTACGGACCAAACAATATGGGGGCCTCTTATCATCTTAAAGAGACCAGCCGAAAGGTTTTTAACAGCTACTTCTGTAATCCCTCTTCTGGTATCAAGGGGCAGGGTATCTATACCCAGTATAGTTATGGGGATGCCGATTTTTTCTTGTTAGACGACCGCTGGTGGCGTAGTGCCGATAACGTGCGCGACTCGGTCAACGGTAAGCCCAATCCTGAGAAAGTAATGATCGGTCGTGAGCAATTGGATTGGCTTAAAAATGCACTCCTGAGCAGCAATGCTCCCTTTAAGATCATTGCCGTGGGTAGCCAGGTGCTCAATCCTGTTTCTCCATTTGATCGCTGGCTTGATTTTCCGGCCGAGTACTACGAGCTGATGAATTTTTTACAATCTTATGCCATTAACGGGGTGGTATTTTTGACCGGTGACCGTCATCACAGCGAAGTTATCAAAGTAGATCGCCCCGGTACCTATCCGCTCTATGATATTACGGTGTCGCCGCTTACTTCGGCTACGCATGTATTCGGAGGGGCAGAAAAAAATAATCCTTATCGTGTGCTGGGCGTAGATCAAAAGCATAACTATGGCAAGATCTCCATTACCGGTCCCCGAAATGCAAGGACGCTCAAGGTAGAGTATATGGGAACCAAAGGAGAAAAACTGGCCGAGTGGAGCGTGGGTGAAAAAGATCTCAAGACCCCCAAGAAATAATCAGCATAGTTGCGAAGGGCAGCTGGTCGATGTCGGGCATTGGTCGACTCGATTACACCTTCGAAGGCCGGAAGGTCATAGTGTTTAGCGAAGTTTTTTTTGCATGACCAGGTGCGGAATGGTAATCTCATTGAACTCCGTGCCCGATGGCCGGTACCCCATTTTTTCATAGAAGCCCAGCGCATCTTTGCGGGCGTGCATGGTAAGGAGTTTATAGCCCCGGTCTCTGGCCAGGGTTTCTGCAAAGTTCATCAGTGCCCTTCCAATGCCCTTTCCCTGCTTTTCGTTGTAGACTGCCATTTGCCGTAACCGAACGGTCTGGGGATCCTCTTCTACCAGCATGCAGCAGCCCAGCATCGTTTCTTCTTCGAAGGCGCCGATTAGCAGATGACGCGCCTCTCCGTCGAGCTCTTCGCGATCAAAGCGCAGGCCCAGCGGCTTTCTCAGAATGGCCTCGCGCAGGGCTACCATTTGTTGGTATTCTGTGCTGCCGTGTTCAATTATTTTTAATCCCATTGTCTTGGAAAATAAGCAAATTTTGCGGGTTATCCAATGACTTGGCGCTGAGGTTTTGGTGGTTTTTAAGAAATCTATGTTTAGCTTACTTATTATCAATAGATTAGCAGAGGTTTCGAAAATAGTTTCTTTCTTGTGCCGAATTGCCTAAATAGTATATTTTTGCTGCCTGTAACCAAAATCAAAAATCATGTCAGACATTGCATCAAGAGTTAAGAAGATCATCGTTGACAAATTGGGCGTAGAAGAGGCCGAAGTAAACAACGAAGCATCCTTTACCAACGATTTGGGTGCCGATTCTCTCGACACTGTTGAGTTAATCATGGAA
>CAZZLP010000292.1:0-1997 GCA_964654705.1 uncultured Chitinophaga sp. | reverse complement strand
GAGCTGCCATCATTTACATCTAGCGTCGGCACTCCTGTCGGCAACAGAATATCGTACGTCTCTACCCCATTGAGCAGCTCACTTCTGCTCTTGGTCTTGATACCAGCAGCTTGTTGTGCGCTCACCCATTGTGGCGTAGCGCCTGATCCTTGCGACACCAGTACCTGGCCGGTGGTACCCGCATTGCCGTTTAGGCGAATGGGCGAGGTGATTCCGGTAAGAGAAAGGCCGTTACTGACCGATACGCCATTGAGCGCGCTAATCAATTGAGAAAATGTCTTTTCACCACCGATAGTCTCCGAAGAGGTCAGGTCTACAAAGTTCCTGACACTCGAACCCGTACCACCATTGGCAATATTGAGCACGCCTGAAAGAACAATATCTCCTGTCGAGGGCGATGAAGGAGTAAGGCCCGTCGTGCCTCCGCTAAAACTTATAACGGCAGCCGTTGTGGCAACACTCCCTGCTGCCCCAGCGTAACCGGCATAGGGTACAATCCCCAGCGGTATAAAGCCCACATCACTAAACTCGTTTAGATAGTTCCAGTTGATAACAGGCAAAATCGGCACTATGGCAGCACGAAGCCGTATACTATAATTAAGTGTTCGCCAGGGAATGTCGAGTATCGAAGAAAATGTTCCCCCCAACCTTGTACCCTTGCCAATCACTATCGAAATTACACCGGCTTCGTCGGTAGAGTCCACGATCTCCTCAGAATAGGCAGGAGGGTTTTGAATGGCCCCAGGCACAATGTCTACGCGCAAAAAGATCTTTCTTTTCTTAGCGGGATTATTGTCAGCGTCACGCAAGACCACATCAAAGTTGATCCCAGGGTTTTGAGCAACTACACGCAAACCCGGAGCCAAAACGAGTAGCATAAAAAAAATAAGATATGACAGTTGCTTTCTCAACGGGTTAGTTGACTTTTATAAAGGGTATCCCACGATGAATGGTCTTACCGTCTATCCGCAAGAAATAACTACCCGCCCCCAGCCTATTCATTTCTATAGTAATACCGGCATATAATTGATCGGCCGGGCGTTGTAAAGCAAGAATCACCCTGCCGGCCGCATCCAGTACGGTAATACTTAGGAGGCTTTCCTGACTAAGCAGTGCCATGCTCACGAGTCTTGCATACGTGTAAACGGGATTGGGAAATAATTTTATCTCTACGTCGGGGGTTACATTGCTGGTGCGACAACCCAGCACAAAGGCACCACTACCCCTTTCGGCCATGTACACCGCAAGTCCGGTATTTAAACGTAGACAGTTTCTATTTTCATTGATACTCACAGGCACACTCATGGTCCGGTCACCCGAAGACAGCTTTCCTGTTACCGAAACCCGCATAGAGGCCTTGTACTGTAAATGAGCAGTAGTTGGCAGCATCAGCAAAAGGGTTATATGGAGCAGTATTATTTTCACTGTCGAGCAGAAAAATAGAGTTCGGTAAAAGTTGTTCCGCTCCCGAAAGCCAAAACAAGATGTTTCAAACCAACATGCTTAACGGTATATGCCGTTACAGCTCGATTAGGAATTGTTACTGTCAGTATAATGGAGTTCGCTTGTTGAGTAACGCTATAAGTACCCAGCAATCCATCCGAATCATTGTAATTACTATTTTCGATTTTAAAATTGTAGGTGGACAACCCAACAAAAGAGAGGGTTTGCTGAGGGGTAGTTTTGCGCTCGAGGTACCAGAATTTTCCGACCATCATCTCACTTGCCGACATGCGGGTATTATCCTTAACACAGCCGGCTAGCAGAAGACAGGCTACTAAAAACCAAACGGCAACACTTACGGCTTTCACTTTTTACGTAATTTTTTTTTATTTAAAAATTTAGTGAATGGCTTTATCTCGGCAGCCATATAGAATTCGATCAGATCGGTGGTATTCAAAACTTTGTTTGTGGTCAACATAGGAAAGCCCCTCCGGTAACGTAGCCCCAGTAAGTAGCCCGGTGGTTTGTTATTGTTTTTTGAAGAAAAAGGATCG
>CAZZLP010000291.1:0-1998 GCA_964654705.1 uncultured Chitinophaga sp. | reverse complement strand
GGTCGTCGGGTACTTCTTCGGGTTGTCGAAGCTGGCACCGCCGGTGTTGATGAACACGTCCGGGATGCCGCGACGGTTCAGGTCACTGATGACCGCTGAGTGCGTCGGCGTGCCAAGCGCACCAAACAGGGCGAACATCTTGTCTTGGAGGATCAATTCGTTGGTGACCTTCTTGGTCAGCGCCGGGTTGTACTGATCGTCCTTGACCACGTACTTGATCTTGCGGCCGTTGATGCCGCCCTTGCTGTTGACGTAGTTGAAGTAGGCATTCGCCGCCGGTGCCACATCCTTGTAGCCAGGCGAGGCCGGGCCGGTCAGGGGGGTGGTCGTACCGATCACAATCTGGGTCTTGCTGACTCCCGGGTCGGCCGCTGGCGCGGCAGCCCCTGCTGGCTTCGCTGTACCAAGACCCGCGCGCGGGACGCCTGGCCACCGTGTGCACGGACGGCGAGGGCGTCGTGGAAATCAGGCGCAGCGATCGATACATGCAGCAGCTGCAGCAGCTGCAGCAGCTTGTGGTGGGGTTGGACTGCCCGTGCACCTACGCCGACGTCTGCACACCCTACGGGTTTTGCATGATATGCCACTGGTCGGAATGAGCTCGCCCTTGCCCTTGGCCGCCGCGTCTTTGGCCGTGCCCTATGCGGCGTCTTTGGCCGCGTTGGCCGCGTCTTTGGCCGCGTCTGTCAACAGCGCAACGCAGTTGGTCCAGGCGCAGTTGGGAACGTGGATGACCTCCAGGGCGCCGACGTCCCGCACGGCCCGTTCCACGCCGTCGTAGTAATCGTCGAGGATGAAGATGGTGTCCTTCTTGGCCAGCCGCAGCGAGTTGGTGATGTCTTGTTTGATGCCGTCGTACGAGTGGTTGCCGTCGATGTGGATGGTGTCGAACGTCGCGTGGACGAGTGGCAGAATCGCCGAGCTGTCGCCTTGGATGTACAGCACCCTGCCAGGGAACTGGGACTGCAGGTATCGCACGCACGGCAGCGTGTGGCTGTAGGCCCCGATGTCCATGCACACAACCGTGGACGAGTCGTTGGCCAGCAGCGCGAGCAGCAGGGAGTGGCCGCCGTGAACCCCGACTTCCAGGACGGTCTTGGCATCCTTGCACGCTTCGAACAGCACGGCCTGCTTGGCCAGCATGCTGGGTTCGTAGTCCATGCCAGAGTGCGGGCTCATCATGTAGCCCCCGCAGGGGTACCACTCGTTGGCGGTCGGCATCATCAGGCGCTGCAACGCCACGAAATGGTGAAACCCCTTGCGCAGGGCAGCGCCGACGTCGTCCGCCAACGACAGCACGCGGCTGAGGCCAAAGTCGGGCGAATGCTTGACTTGAGTCATGGTTGCTCGGCGTTTGCCACCGGGGTCGCTAAATTGCTCAGTTCGGCAAGTTCGAATTGCAAAACATGTTCAAAAACATGGCCGGATCGAATCGCTGCCAATCAGATCGTCCAGCCGAAGCCGCACTCCGACCAGACAGCTCCGCAAACGCGTCCAGCAGCCGGTGCGCGGCCGTGGTCTTGAAAAGTACAAAAGAATATTTGTCAAGAGAATATCCACGGAATATTCGGACCGAGGAATATTCGGTTCCGAACCAACAAAACCCCTCGGGACCCTTTTTTTTATTCTTTTTTTCTCTGCCAAAATGCTGTCGGAACTCCCCGACGCGGTTTTCTCGCACGTGGCCAGCTTTCTGCGGCTGCCAGACCTGATGGCTCTGCGGTGCACGTACACTCGCGCGAGAGACCTCATCGCACAGCCGTCGCCCACAGACATGGCGTTTAGCATCTTCAAGGCGAGTGGCCAAGGGGTTGGTGCCGCCCGGGGTTGCCAGTGCGCCCGAGGTTGCCAGTGCCGCCGAGTTTGTGCCGCCGAGTTTGTGCCGCCGAGGTTGCCGCTGCCGAGGTTGCCAGTGCCGGCGAGGTTGCCAGTGCCGGCGAGGTTGCCAGTGCCGCTGCTGCTGCCGCCGCTGCTGCTGCCACCGAGGTTGCCAGTGCC
>CAZZLP010000290.1:0-2005 GCA_964654705.1 uncultured Chitinophaga sp. | reverse complement strand
AAGACATTTAACAGCGTTTGAGATTAGTCTGTCAGTAAAAAAGCTCCATTTACCTATACCATTTTGGGATGCCTTTTGAGCGGAGTTTATGGATTCGCTTCTCGTGGAGTTTGGGTATTTCGCTGTTGGATACACCGATTTCGATGCCAATCCACAAGGCGTAAAATCTGTGGCCGTCGTTAAAAGATGGAGACTCGAGCCCAAGCCACAGGACATGGAAAAATATAAAAAAGGGGAGCTGGTAGACCCTGCCAAACCCATCGTTTTCTATATAGACCCTGCGACCCCCGAAAAGTGGGTCCCCTACCTAATGCAAGGGGTCGATGACTGGAAGGGTGCTTTTGAAAAGGCCGGTTTTAAAAATGCCATCATGGCCAAAAGGGCACCCACTCGTCAAGAAGACAGCACTTGGAGTCTAGATGATGCCCGCAACTCTGCCATCGTATACAAACCCTCTGATATTCCCAATGCCAGCGGGCCCAGCATATCAGATCCTCGCAGCGGCGAGATTATGGAAAGCCACATCAACTGGTATCACAACGTAATGTCGCTTTTGCGCAACTGGTATATGATTCAATGCGGACCACTCGACAGTCGCGCACAACAAATGGTATTTCCCGATTCGCTCATGGGTCAGTTGATCCGCTTTGTTTCTTCGCACGAAGTGGGGCATACCCTTGGTCTTCGTCATAATTACGGTTCCAGTTCTACCGTTCCGGTCGAGAACCTGCGTAACAAGGCTTGGGTCGAAGCCAATGGCCATACGCCTTCCATTATGGACTATGCCCGCTTTAATTATGTGGCACAGCCCGAAGATGGTATTAGCGAAAAAGGCCTCTTTCCGCGTATCGGAGATTATGACAACTGGGCCATAGAGTGGGGGTACAAAGTATTTCCTCAATTTACGTCAGCCGAGCAGGAGCAATCCGATCTGAATCGGTGGGTTATTGAAAAATTGAAAGATCAGCGTCTTTGGTTTGGAACTGAAACCAACCCCGACGATCCCCGCTCACAAAGCGAGCAGGTCGGTGATGATCCCATGAAGGGTAGTGCCTATGGTATTAAAAACTTGCAACGCATTGTTCCTAACCTGATGAAATGGACCAAAGAACCCAACGAAGATTTTGAAGGATTGCGAACCATCTACCAAGAAGTGGTCAGTCAATTTGCTCGTTACAATGGTCATGTGGCAAAATTCGTAGGCGGAATCATGGAAACACCGAAGACACAAGAGCAAAGCGGACCCGTTTACGAATTGGTCAGCAAGGCCAAGCAAAAAGAAGCGGTCGCTTTCTTAAATAAACAACTCTTTGCCACTCCCACTTGGCTAATCGATCAACAGGTCTTTGACCGCACGGGACAATCCGGCCTTTCCGTTATCGGAAATGTTCAGGATAATATGCTCAACAGAGTAATGGGGTCAAGAACCCTCTCCAAGTTAATAGAAGCAGAAGCGGCGTCGGGAGCAAAGGCATACAGTGCTTTGGAATTGCTCTCCGATCTCAAATCGGGCATCTGGTCAGAGTTGACCACCAAAAAACCCATCGACGCCTATCGTCGCAACCTCCAGAAATCGTATGTCAATACGCTGATCAATGTATTGAACCCGCCTGCGCCCTCTGCCAGCGCGTTTGGCCCTGGCATTAGTATTTCCATCTCCGGATCGGGGTCTGACAAGTCAGACCTCAAATCGATCGTAAGGGCGCATCTGCAATCCCTTCGTGGAGAGATCAACGCCTCACAGGCCGTATATAGTGACCGTCTTAGCAAATATCACCTGCAAGACCTTAGCTATAGGATCGAAAAAGCATTGAATCCCAAAGACTAAAAGGGGGTTATCGCTAATAGTACTTCAAAAAGGAGACCTCTTTCGGGTCTCCTTTTTTATAATAACATACCGGTCTGGATCAGCAATAAAACCCTATCTTTGCACCCCGTCTCAAAACGGGCCATTGCCTAAAGAGGTTCGACAAAGGTCCCCCGGTGGGGAATGCCTCCAGGGTGT
>CAZZLP010000289.1:0-2019 GCA_964654705.1 uncultured Chitinophaga sp. | reverse complement strand
AAAATCATCTTCGGCCCCGGCAAAACACGGTGGTAATTCCATTTCTTGGATCGCCCCGCTGGTGTGTGTGCTCGCAGGCTATTCTATCTGGCGTTTTATGATGGGAGATGCCTCTGGATTTAATGAACCCGATCCTGCGGGAGGATTTTGGCCTCATCACATGGGTCCCAAAGATGCCTTTCACCGTATTTACGAAGGAGGAATTATCGTTCCGCTGCTGATCGGTATGTTTTTAATGGTAGTGGTGTTCTCTATCGAGCGCTTTTTGACCATTCGTCGTGCATTGGGCAACGGTCCCATCGATGATTTTGTACGTAAAGTGCAGTTTCAGCTGGCCAGCCGCAATGTGGATGCTGCCTTGGCCGAGTGCGACAAGCAAAAAGGTTCTGTCGGTAATGTGATGAAGGCTGGACTGCGTCGTTACAAAGAAATGATTAATGAATCCGGTATGTCTACCGATCAAAAAGTGATCGCCATACAAAAAGAAGTAGAAGAGGCCACAGCGCTGGAGCTTCCTATGCTGCAGAAGAACCTGGTGTTTCTTTCTACCATCACTTCGGTGGGTACGCTGATCGCGTTGCTCGGAACCGTATTGGGTATGATCCGTTCGTTCGCTGCTCTTGGAGAAGAAGGTGGTGGAGGTGCTGCAGCTGACCTGGCGGTCGGTATCTCTGAGGCCCTCTATAACACGGCCCTTGGTATCGGTACTTCGGCGATTGCCCTGATCATGTACAACATGTTCACCACTCGTATTGATTCTATCACTCATGGTATAGATGAATCCGGATTTACGCTCACGCAAAGTTTTGCCTCTCTGTATAAATAATACAGGGCGATTTTTGCCAACCGTTATCCATTCATCCAATTAAATTATCGTACCCATGCCTAGTGCCAAGATACCTAAAAGGAGTACCGATACGGATATGACCCCCTTTGTGGACATAGCCTTTCTGATCCTCTCCTTTTTTATTATGGCGACAAAGTTCAAGCCACCTGAGCCTGTCGAGATTACGACTCCCGGCTCGGTGCTGTCGCAGAAATTACCCGAGAACAACGCCGTGATGATCTCGATCGATTCGTCTAACAGGGTATACTTTACCGTTCTCTCGGATAAAGATCCCTCCAAGTACGATGCGATTATTCGCGGTATCAACACCAGCCAGAACCTGGGGCTGAGTCCGGCCGAGATGGCCAACTTTCGCAAGACCTATCTGGTGGGTGTTCCTTTCGGCAGCTTAAAACAATTGCTCGCTACCGATTTCAAGGACCAGACCAAATTGACGCAGCCCGGTATACCCGTACTGGACACGCTTAACAATCAATTGGTGTGGTGGATTAAAGAAGCCAAGGCCGCCTTTGCCGGAGAAAAGTTAAATTATCTTATTAAGGGCGACGGCCTGTCGAAGTATCCGACCTTTAATGCGGTGGTACAAGCGCTCAAAAAGAACGAAGAGTTCAAGTACAACCTGGTGACCTCACTCGATGAGGTACCGTCCGGAACGGCTTTGTTCAAAGCAGAGCAAGAGAAAGGAATCAAATAATTACGTTAACCCCAATTACCAAACACTATGGCTAGTATAGATAGCGGTGCAGAACAGGGCGGTAAAAAAGGCCCGGGCGTCAAGAAAGCCAAGAAACTTTCTACCCGGGTTGATATGACCCCCATGGTGGACCTTGGGTTCCTGCTGATCACATTCTTTGTGTTTACCGCGACCATGAGCTCTCCCACCACGCTCGATCTTAATATGCCAAAGGATATTAAGAAGCAAGACGAGCAAACCGAGGTAAAGGAATCTTCGGTGCTCACCATCATGCTGGGCAAAGGCGATCAGGTGTACTACTACGAAGGAAAGCTGGTGGTAGATGCCACGGGCAATAACTTTAAGCAGACCACTTTTAAGGGGATCCGCGATATCATCGTCAACAAAAAGAAAGAGGTGATGGATCGCTATTACCAACGGCCCGACCCCGCCTGCGAGGCCGAGGCCAAAGCAAAGGGTAAGCCTGTCAGCAATTGCG
>CAZZLP010000288.1:0-2038 GCA_964654705.1 uncultured Chitinophaga sp. | reverse complement strand
CTAGTGTTTTACAAATTTTAAATTTTCATCAGCATGAGAAAACTGGTGTTACTCCTGATGTGTGTTCCCATCAGTGCTTCACAGCTTTTCGCGCAAGGAAAAGTTGTGAAAGGAAAAGTGACCGACGAAAAAGATGGGTCTCCTCTTAACGGAGTTTCCGTTGTGGTCAAGGGAACCAGTGTTGGTGCTGCCACCGGAAAAGACGGTTCATTTAGTTTGAACCTGCCTGCCGGAGCCAAAACCCTGGTGTTTTCGTTCATTGACTATACCACCCTCGAAGTGGCTATAGGCAATCAAGCGAATTTTACCGTATCGCTTACTTCCGAAGAGAGAACCATCTCTGAAGTGGTAGTGGTAGGTTATGGTACCCAAAAGAAAAAGGCCGTAACCGCTGCGATCGGAAAGATCGATCCCACCCCCATTGCTGACCTGGTAACCCCCAGTATCGACCGTCAATTGGCAGGTCGTACTGCCGGTATTCAGGTTACGACCTCTACCGGTCTGGTCAACGTAGCGCCCCGTATTCGTATTCGCGGTGTCAACTCTATCAATGGCGCCCGCAGCCCGCTGATCGTCGTAGATGGTACCCCCGTTATCGACGGTGGTTTTTCCGGTGTAGCCAACACCAACACTTTGTCTGACATCAATCCTGCCGACATTGAGTCTGTAGAGGTATTGAAAGACGGAGCCGCCGCGGCGATCTACGGATCTCGTGCCGCCAATGGTGTGCTACTTATTACTACACGCAAAGGAAAAGCAGGACGCTCTAATGTAAACTATAACGCAACGTTTGGTTTTTCTAACCCCTACAACACATTCGACCTGCTCAATGCCCAAGAGTTCGTGACCATCGCCAACGAAAAGTTCACCAACTCAGGTGCGCCTGCACAGGCCTTCATGAACAGCCAGAACACTGACACAGATTGGCAAAGTTTTATTTACAATAAGAACGCCAGCTCTCAGATACACAACCTGAGCGTGGACGGCGGAAACGATCGTACCAATTATTTCTTCTCGCTCAACTATGCGAAGCAAGAAGGCTTGGTCATTACCAATAATTTGCAGCGCTATGCCATTCGTGCCAACCTTTCTCACAAGGTGAACAAATGGTTTACTCTCACGAACAACATTACGCTGTCTCGCACAGAAGACAACGACCAGAACAACGGTGGTAATGCCCTTTCTGGTGCGGTGGCCGCTACCCTGCGTGCCTTACCTAATGTACGCATCTACGATCCCGCTCTTACTCAGTTCGATGGTTTTAATATTTTGGGTGATGGATCGGCGCTGGGACGCGATGCCAACTTGCGTGCCATCGAGAACAACTATTCCAATATCGGTTTCGTGTTAATGAAAAATAAGTTCAACTCGATCAAGCATCGTATCCTCAATAACCTGACTGCCGATATCAAGCCCTTTAGCTGGATGACCTTTACATCTAAGATCGGTGTTGACTATGCTACCGGTGTAGACTTTCAGGGCCTGGACAGCCGTCACGGAGATGGCCGTGGTGCCGGTGGTCTGGCTTTCAACCAAAGCCTGAGCAACACTCGTTGGGTATGGCAGAACTATGTCAATCTCAACAAGACCTTTGGTAAACATACCGTAAGCGGAACTCTGGGTACCGAATTCCAAAACGAGGTGTTCAATTCGTTCTCCGGCCAAGGTCGTACGCTGGCCGATAATTTCTTTATGCAAAATAACCTGATCAGCGGTAGTGCCGTTACACAATTAAGCGGTGGTGGTTATACCGAGGGTCCCGGTTTTGTCGCTTATCTGGGCCGTGTCAACTACGATTTCAATAACAAATATTTCTTTCAAGTAACACTGCGTCGTGATGGTCTGTCACGCTTTGCTCCCGACAATCGCTTTGGTACCTTCCCTGGTCTTTCTACCAGCTGGAGAATTTCCGAAGAGGATTTCTGGAAAAATTCAAAAATGCTGAGCTTCTTCGACGAAGCGAAGGTTCGTGCTTCTTGGGCGAAGGTCGGTAACGACCAGATCGCCGGTGGTCTGTTCCCCTATCTCAGCTTGTACG
>CAZZLP010000287.1:0-2050 GCA_964654705.1 uncultured Chitinophaga sp. | reverse complement strand
AATCGCAGCTACGAAGCAAATCGGTACGTCCGGTTCCTGTTTGCTTTCGACAATCAATGCCGGAATAAACATGTAGAAAGCTTTCGACGAATATGTTTGGACACCGGTTCGACTCCGGTCGCCTCCACTTTTTATTTAATATTTGTTCATCACTTAAATGATGCGTATGCGACTTTTGAATGTAGGGATATTGTTGGTCGGCTTTTTTATGGCAAGCGGCCTCTTGCAAGCGCAGTCGGGTCAGCCCGATGCCATTGTGGGCGTTTGGAAGACCGGCGAAGGAAACGCCATGGTTAAGATCTACAAGAATGGAGACAAATACCAGGGAAAGATTGTTTGGCTTAAGGAGCCCATCGATCCCGAGACCGGAAAACCCAAGGTAGACAAGAACCATCCCGAAGAGGCCTCCCGTACCCGCCCCATTTTGGGTCTCGTTAATGTTTGGGGGTTCGTGCCCACCGAAAAAAATGTCTGGGAAGAGGGCAGTATCTATGACCCCAAGAACGGCAACACGTATTCTTGCACCATCAAGATGACAAGCTCCAATAGTATCGATGTAAGGGGATTCATTGGCGTCTCGCTGATCGGAAGAAGCGATACCTGGACCCGCCAGGTAGCCAAGTGACCTAAGGTGATACGAAGTTCAGACTAAATCCGATGTACATAGGATTTCCCAACGCACTGGTAAAGTAGCGCTGGTTCAATGCCTTTCCATTGTAGCTATCCATGCCGTCAAAGCGCCAGTTGTAACGAAGACCTGCCTGTACATTGAACCATAGGAATCCGGTGAGTTTCTTATCCCACATAATACGGGGCTTGAGTTCTCCTCGCTGTATAAAGATCGTGCCATTGGTGCTGCCAGGAAGTCGCATCCAAAACTGATTTCCTTCCAGCTCAAAGCCCAACTGAACAATGCTGGCCGTAGAGAAATTATAACGCAGGTGTCCGCGGGCGGGTAGCAACAGCTCCATCCCCCATTTGTCATTGAAGGTTTTGTTCCATAGTACAACCGGCAAATGCATGATTTGTCCGGCGCGGTAAGTACGCGCCAAGCCAACACCGATCATGTTCTTCTCGGATAGCTTCCAGCCATAGAGACCGGTCGCACTAACGGTGAGGGATTTTCCGTTAAGGTCTTTCAGGTCTTGAAAAATGCCATTCATATCGACGCTGGCCTGCAAGAGCAGAAAATTCTTTTCGTTGAGTGGTTTAAAAATGGTAGAGTTGATGCCGGCGCTAGTCATGGTGTGAGTAGCCAGTTGCTTGGCAATGGAATGATTACCCGGGTTCGAAATGGCAATACGGCTGCCCCAGTAGTTGGCGCCCAATTGCCAAATGATCTTATTGGTAGAAACGACCGGAATATTTATTTGTGCTTTAAGCGAGGTCATGCCGGTGGCCGAGAAACTCTGCAAGGCGGGTAACATGGCCGATAGGGGCAGATCCGGTACGGCAAAATCGCCCATTCGGTCCATTCCTATACTAATGATACGCGTGGGGGTTTGGTTGAGTACCTTCTGGTTGCAATAGCGTTTTACTCCCTGGGCATCTCCAAACAGGCTATAGTCGACCAGCTCCGTGCTGTCTTCTTGGGCGGCAGTCAGCAAGGGTAAAACAAGCATAAAACAAGCAATCAGGTTACGCATAGCGGTATTTTTTTAAAAAAGGCAGCATAAAAATAGAACAGCGAAATGGATTTTCTTACTTTCGATTTAACCTAACCTATGAAAACCTTGTTCTATGAGCAAGATTACCATCTTATTAGTCGATGATCACAAACTAATCAGAGAATCCTGGAACATCGTTCTGTCTACCGATCCTCGTTTTGAGGTGGTGGGCGAGACCAGCGACGTACAGCAAGCCCTTGAGCTCACGACTCGTTTTAAGCCTCAGATCATTTTAATGGATATCAACATGTCTCCAACCAATGGGTTTGAGGCTACCAAACTGTTGCTCAAGCATTCCCCTCTAAGCCAGGTCATTGGCATTTCCATGCATTCTATGCCTGCCTATGTGCGCAGGATGTTTCAGGTGGGTGCCCGTGGGTATG
>CAZZLP010000286.1:0-2072 GCA_964654705.1 uncultured Chitinophaga sp. | reverse complement strand
TGAAACCTTTTGATCCGTAGTCAAATGCTCTATTCAGTTGAGCTACGGGGCCGAACCGGTACCCGATACAATAGGGTTGTAGGGGCACCAAAGGGGTGCAAATATACGCTAAAAATTAATATTGCCACCGGACAAAAGCCTCGATAGCCGCATAATGGGTGAGTCCCAGGTCGGCATAGAGCGTGGCTGTTCTGGCATTTCGTTCTTCGGCTCGCTGCCAAAATTCACGCGAGTCCGAGCCCTGAAAGGGGACCATATCCTTTTGCGACTGGTGAATAAAAATACCGTATCGCTTTTTAAGCACCTGATCGGGGCTCATGGGAACGGCCATCTCTATTTCTTCAATATTCCATTCTTGCCAGGCGCCTTTATAGAGCCACAGCCAACAATCCTTGATCCAGGGGTCACCAGCCATTTTTATTCTTCGAAGCGCCTCTACGACCGCATTAAAGCAAATAATATGGGTACCATGCGGATCGGCAAAGTCGCCGGCGCAAAACACTTGTTGCGGTTGAATCTTTCGTAGCAACTCTATGGTGAGTTTGATGTCCTTTTCAGCGAGTGGCTTTTTTTCGATGGTGCCGGTCTCGTAAAAGGGCAGGTGCATAAAGTGAATATTGGTTTCGGGAATACCAACATACCGACAAGTCGCCTTGGCTTCACCGCGTCGAATAAGTCCTTTGATGTTGCGGATCATCGGCGTATCGACCTGGTGTGATTTTTTCTTAGCTAAAAAGCGCTGGGCATCGGAGAGGATCTTTTTCGTCTTGTTGGTATTGATGCCTGCTACCGATTCAAAGCCAATGGCAAAGTCAAGATAGCGTGTTACGAACTCATCGGTTACGGCAATGTTGCCACTGGTTTGATAGGCTACATGCACCTCATGTCCTTGGTCGTGTAAGCGCTGAAAGGTGCCGCCCATGCTGATGATATCATCATCAGGATGCGGCGAAAAGATGACTACCTTTTTGGGCCAGGGATCGGAGCGCTCGGGGTGGGCAGGAATCACGACATTTGGCTTGCCTCCCGGCCAGCCGGTCAGCGTATCGCGCAGCATGTAATAGACCTGCAAATTTATTTCGTATACATCGCCTTGATCGACCAACAGGTCGCCAAGACCAAATTCATTGTAATCGCTGCTGGTCAGACTCAGCACCGGCTTTTGCAGCTTAAGGGCCATGTTGACTACTGCCTTTTTGATCATTTTTGGGGTCCACTCACAGTCACCGGTCAACCATGGTGATTTAAAACGTGTGAGTTCACCGGCGGCGGCCTCATCGGCAATAAAAAGAACGTCTTCGTGGTTTTGTAACAGCGAAGCAGGAACACTCTCACTGTCATCGTCCTCGACGGCTTGCTTGATAACAGGTGCTTTGGCTGTGCCCCAGGCCATGAGCATGATTTTTTTGGCTTTCAAGATCGTGCTGATGCCCATGGTGATGGCAAGACGGGGTACTTCGGCAATATTGGCGAACTCGTAGGCGTTCGCCATGCGGGTAGAATTATCAAGGGTAATCAGCCGGGTCTTGGAATAGAGACCCGATCCGGGTTCGTTGAAGCCGATATGACCATTGTTGCCGATTCCGAGAATTTGCAGATCGATACCTCCGGCTTCTTCTATCTTTTTCTCGTAGGCTCTGCAGTGTTCTTTGATCTTTTCTTTGGGAGTCTGTCCGTCAGGAATGTGGATATGCTTGGCAGGTATATCGACATGATCAAACAGATTGCTGTGCATAAAGCGATGATAGCTTTGCAACGCTTGTGGTTCGATCGGGTAATATTCGTCCAAATTAAAGCTGATCACATTTTTAAAACTAAGCCCCTCTTCTCGGTGTAGTCGTATCAACTCTGCATACAAGGAGCGGGGGGTAGAGCCGGTTGCCAGCCCCAGTACGCACTTCTCTTTTTTCTTTTGCTTCTCTTTGATAAGCGCTGCGATTTGTTGCGCCACCCAACGGGAGCCGTCCACAGAATCCTTTACGATTTTTACCGGGATCTTTTCAAAGCTGTCGGCCAGGTTGGTAAAGGATTTTTTAGGGGGCATGAAGGCTATTTACTTACAAAAATAATTT
>CAZZLP010000285.1:0-2084 GCA_964654705.1 uncultured Chitinophaga sp. | reverse complement strand
CAACGTTAGTCGCTGGGCCTGTCTGGTAAGGGCCTCAATGATCTCCGGATGGCAGTGCCCTTGGTTGAGGGCCGAGTAGCCACTTAAAAAATCAAGGTATCTTTTATGGTCGGTGTCCCAAACATAGACACCGCTGCCCCGGCTGAGTACGACCGGCAGGGGATGATAGTTATGAGCTCCGTATTTTTCTTCGAGTACAATTTGCACCGGCATATCGATGACTTGCATGGTAATTCGTTAAATAAGTAAGAGGAGAAAAGGAAAAAACTATGCGAACAGAACAAAAGGGGCTGCTGCAATACAGCCTTGCTACGTCAGTGATTGAGCAGATCCAGGTGTTGCTGCAACAGGGCGGGGCGTGTGGTATAATTAAAACATACGTTCACCTTGTAAAGTTAGTAAACTTCGAATTAGCACCCAAAGGACTGTTGTCTAGAGTTGAAACACCCTTACGTCGCATCCGCACCCGTTGCGAAGCACCGCTATGTCGGGAGCCGATGTAAAAAGACCATAGATGGTGCTGCCGGTACCGGTCATCGAGGCATAGGTCGCTCCATTTTCATAGAGAAATTCTTTACAGGACGCCAGTTGCGGATAGTATACAAAAACCGTCTCTTCGAACTGATTGTGCAGCGTATCGCGCCAGGCGGCCACGGGTTGTTGAATTAATTGTTCGAGGGCAATGGCGGCGGGGCGAGGCATGCAACCCTCAAAAGCAGACCGGGTAGAGACATGCACCCCGGGCAACAGCAAGGCCAGGTACCAGCCTTTAAGGGAAAGCGCAAGGGGAAGCATTTTCTCTCCTCTTCCGGTGGCCACTACCGGTTTGTTCATTATAAAAAAAGGGCAGTCGCTGCCCAACTGCAGGGCGTAGCGTTGCAGTTGTTCACTAGTAAGTGGTAAAGAAAAAAGATCGGTCAGCAATTGCAGCATAAAGGCCCCATCGGCACTGCCGCCTCCAAGCCCCGCTCCGGCGGGAATTTGTTTATGCAGGTAGGTGGTAATGGCGGGGAGGGCAGCAAAATCTTTTTTGAGCAGGTGGTACGCTTTTACGCACAGGTTATGATCGGGATCTCCTTCTATGCGGATACCGGTCTGTTCCAGTTGACAGCCCTTTCCATTCATATTCGGAACTACCTCGAGCAGATCATAAAAGGGGATAGGAAAAAAGATCGTTTCGATCGAATGATAGCCGTCTTCTCTTTTGGCCGTAATGTGTAGGCCAATATTGATCTTGCAATTGGGAAAAACTATCATGCGGGGTTATTGCTTTCCCTCGGCGTCGCGACTATTGATCTCGTCGCGAATGGCAATGGCCCGAATATAGTCTTCGCTGTCCAGCACCTCGCTGAGAAGATTGTTTAGTTCGGTAAGCGTCATCTGCTTAAGGTCTTCGTGACCGGCCGGGCGCATTTCTTCGGGCAACGGCTCTTTCTTTTTTCTTTTCTTCTTGCCTTTTTCTTCGCTCTCTTCGAACAAGATACCGGCGCTTTCCAAGATCGTGTCAAGCGTGTAAATGGGACAACCAAAACGAACGGCCATGGCAATGGCATCTGAGGTGCGCGAGTCGATCTCTATGGTATCGTTCTCGTTCGAGCAAACCAGTTTGGAGTAAAAAACACCCTCTTGCAGATCATTGATGATAATCTCGTGCAGGTCAATCCCGAAGGCGGTCATAAAGTTCTTCATCAGGTCGTGGGTAAGTGGACGGGAGGGGTTCATTTTTTCGAGTGCCACGGCAATGGCCTGGGCCTCGAAGCCTCCAATAATGATAGGTAAGCGACGTATACCATTTACCTCTCCCAATACCACGGCATAAGAGTGGGTTTGCGTAATGCTGTGCGAGATCGCGATTATTTCAAGTTCAATTTTTTTCATCCCCCTACAAATATAAAAAAAGGAAAGGCTATGGGGCTATACTCCTTTGAGTTTTTTAACTGCGGCCGTAAAGGCTGGTACTATTTCGAATGCATCGCCTACGATCCCATAGTCTGCCGCTTTAAAGAACGGCGCTTCGGGATCTTTATTGATGACCACAATCACTTTGCTTCTGTTGACACCCGCCAGGTGTTGAATGGCTCCTG
>CAZZLP010000284.1:0-2097 GCA_964654705.1 uncultured Chitinophaga sp. | reverse complement strand
ATTATCCCACTTCGCCCCGCAAGATGCGCTTGTTGGCCGATATGATCCGTGGCCAAAAGGTAGAGAAAGTGTTGGCTCAATTGGAGCACAACCCCAAGCATCCCGCCGTTCCCTTGCGCAAACTGGTGCTGAGTGCTATCAGCAACTGGAAGCAGAAGAACGATGGTGGCGACGAGAGCGCCCTGGTCATCAAGACCATTTTTGTGGATGGTGCCCGTACGCTCAAGCGTATGCGTCCTGCTCCACAGGGACGTGGTTACAGGGTGCGCAAGCGCAGCAATCACGTTACCGTTATTGTCGATACGACCGAATCTAAATCATCAAACGAATAACCTACACCAAACATGGGTCAGAAAGCAAATCCGATTGGTAATCGTTTAGGCATCATCCGCGGATGGGAGTCTAACTGGTACGGCAACAGAAAAGATTTTGCCGGAAAGCTGATCGAAGATCACAAGATCAGAGCTTACCTCAACGCACGTATCAACAAAGGCGGTATTTCTAAGATCGTCATTGAGCGTACGCTGGGTAAATTGATCGTTACCATTCATACGTCCAAACCCGGTATCATTATCGGTAAAGGCGGTGGAGAAGTAGATCGTATTAAAGAAGAGCTCAAGAAACTTACGGGTAAAGAGGATGTACAGATCAATATTCTGGAGATCCGTCGTCCTGAGCTCGATGCCATGATCGTGGGTGACAATATTGCCCGTCAGATCGAGAACCGTATCAATTTTAAGCGGGCTACCAAGCTGGCTATCGCTTCTGCCCTGCGTATGGGTGCCGAAGGGATCAAGATCAAGCTCAGCGGTCGTTTGGCCGGTGCCGAGATCGCCCGTAGCGAAGAGTTCAAGCAAGGTCGCGTTCCTCTGCACACCTTCCGTATGGACATAGACTATGCGAATGTGTTTGCTCAAACGGTGTACGGAAAGATCGGTATTAAAGTATGGATCTGTAAAGGAGAAGTACTGGCCAAGCGTGATCTCAATCCCAATTTCGTGGGCGGTAAATCCGAAATGGGTGAGCGCAGAGGTGGTCGCGAAGAAGTTCGTGGCGACCGTCGCGATGACAGAAGGGGCGGTGGTGCCGATCGTGGCCGTGCAGGAAGAGAGCGTCGCGGATAAAAATTTATTGATTAAAGAAATTTGAAATAGACTAGCATGTTACAGCCAAAAAGAACCAAGCACAGAAAAATGCAAAAGGGACGCATGAAGGGTGATGCCAAGCGTGGCGCTACCATTGCCTTCGGATCTTATGCCCTTAAGGCACTGGACCAGCATTGGATTACCGATCGTCAGATCGAAGCCGCCCGTCAGGCCCTGACCCGCGAGATGAAGCGTGAGGGTAACGTATGGATCCGCATCTTCCCTGACAAGCCCATTACCCGTAAGCCTGCCGAGGTAAGGATGGGTAAGGGTAAGGGTAACCTGGAATTCTGGGCCGCCGTGGTAAAACCCGGACGTATCCTTTTCGAAGTCGATGGCGTAAGCGAACAAGTAGCTCGTGCTTCTTTATCGCTGGCTGCCGGCAAGTTGCCCATCAAAACAAAATTCATTGCACGCCGTGACCTGGTCACTGCCTAACCGATAAACGCTTATTACGATGTCTAAGAAAGCAGAATTTGTAAAGAGTATTCACGGTATGAACGAGCAAGACCTTCGGGCTCGTTTGTCCGAAGACCAGCAGCGACTCAAGAAGCTGGAGTTCGCCCACGCGATCTCTCCGCTTGAGAATCCCATGACCATCCGCGGATTGCGTCGTGATATCGCTCGCCTTAAGACCGAAATCAAGTTAAAGCAACAGCAAGCCTGATAAAAACCCCAACATGGAAGCCAGAAATTTAAGAAAGACCAGGATCGGTGTCGTGACCAGCAACAAAATGGCCAAGACCATTACCGTTGCCGTGGAGCGAAAAGTAAAGCACCCCATCTATGGTAAGTTCGTTAAGAAGACCACCAAATTCCATGCGCATGACGACAAGAACGAATGCAGCATCGGAGATGTGGTAAAGATCATGGAGACTCGCCCGCTGAGCAAGACCAAGCGCTGGCGCCTTATTGAAGTGGTAGAAAAAGTGAAGTAATACCCAGTAGAAAC
>CAZZLP010000283.1:0-2103 GCA_964654705.1 uncultured Chitinophaga sp. | reverse complement strand
ACTGACAGTAATGACAAGCAACGAGCTGCGATAAAAGATACAAGCGGTAAGGAGAGCAGGCAAGAATTTACGTAGCATCAGGAGTGCTTTTGGGCTACCCACCCTTGATATAGTTGTAGCTGCTTATCGATAAGAGCGTCGGCCAGAAATAAGCGACCGGTTTCTTGCGCGCGAATCGACAGCTTGGAATAATCATTGAAAGAGATGGCCTTTTGCAGGGTAACTCCCAACGTATCCGGCAAGCATAAAAAGCCATTTTCGCCATCTTTAATAAAATCAGGACGAGTCCCTATAGCAAAACCAATGACCGGTACTCCTAGCTGCATTGCCTCGACCATCGTTAAACCAAAGGTCTCATACCAAAGAGAGGGATGAATCAGATAACGGGAACGATCAATAAGCGAGCGTGTTTCTTCGGGCGAACAAGCCCCCATAAAACGAACCTGCTTAAGAAAGGCATACTTGCTTTTTAACGTATGCTCTAAAGTTCCAGATCCTATTACCGTCAATGTTTCGCTGATGGCATGCTCTTGCCAGCATCTTAGTAGTTCCTCGATGCCCTTTGCATGCTCCAAACGACCCGCATAGACGAAACCGTTTTTTTTATCGGCAGAACAAACAGAATAAGCCGTTACCCCGTTAGGCTTAAGAACTACCTTTTTTTCCGATACACCTGCTTTGATGACCCAATCTCTTTGAAAAGAAGAAAGGGCTATAAAATGATCGATATAAGAGGTAAAAGCCTTTTTCTTTATCAGTCCCATCAGCCCTGCTGCAAGTAACGACTGTGTCCTAGAACTTCTGTAACACCGATAGCGAATGGCATTTAGAGAATTTTTTTTAGCAACACACAACTCGCAAATACCCTGTTCTTTTCTGTAGAGCTCGGCCCCCAGGCACCACCACCGGTAATTGTGCAACGTATGTACCACCACCACTCCAGCTTGTCGTGCCGCCTTAAAAACAGATAGGGTGAGTAGTGGAAAATGGTTATGTACATGTACTAGATCGATGCGGTTATCCCTAATTAGTTTTCGAATCCGGCGACCATGCCAAAAAGGAAAAAAGAGCTGCAAAAGCATGCTCCACGGGTTACCAAGAGATGTTTGAACATGGTAGTCAATAACCGCAGCAGGACCCAACTTTTCTCGCAACGCATCTCTTTCTTGAAAAAAGACCTGATCTTCTCCGCCGAAGAAGCGGTAAGAGCAATGAACCATTAATATCCTAAGATCGGAGCGCATGGCAGATCTTTCTTTTGATGACCTGGGATAAAGATAACGTTGATTTACTATTTTACCTTTACCGAGGCAGAGAGAGAGATGTCTAACGTTACTAAGTTCGTAAATTGAGGGCATGTTAAAAGGTAACTACCTTTTTAAGGCGGCCTGTGCAATTTTGATCACCCTGCTTTTTTTTGCATGGACTGTTCGATCGCAGCCATTGGCACCTACACCACTTACTCGAATTCCCTTTTTGCAAGTTACAGGAGGGGTAGTGATCGTACAAGCGCAACTAGCCCCTTTCGAGGATACGCTGCAGTTTATCTTTGATACCGGCAGCAGCGGTATCTCCCTAGACTCCACCACTGCCCGCTTCTTGGGTCTAAAGCCCAGTTATGACGGATTACTAATAAGGGGAATCGCCGGTGTTCGCGAAGTGCCGCAATTACGCAATCAAACCCTTTCCATTGGTAATCTCAAAACCGACTCACTCAACTTTTACATCAACGATTACAGCGTACTCACCTCTATTTACGGCGTGCGGATAGACGGCGTTATCGGGTATGCCCTGCTAAGCCGCTATATTGTAAGTCTGGATTACGAAAAGCAGTCGATGGAATGGTTTGCACCGGGCCCCTACCCCTATCCCCGAAAAGGTACTTTACTGCAACCACAGATTAACCGGCTGCCTTCGAACCCGTTTGTAATTCAAGAGCTGCAGACAAAAAGCTATCCTATGCTTATCGATATCGGAGCAGGGCTCAATTTGCTTTTCTCAGAGCGCTTTGCCAAAGAGGCCGGCGTATTAGATACGACCAGAAAAAAATGGGTTACCTCGGGCGAGGGTATCGGCGGACAAATAGAACTCAGGTTGACCCTG
>CAZZLP010000282.1:0-2104 GCA_964654705.1 uncultured Chitinophaga sp. | reverse complement strand
CCAAGTTCGGGACCAAGAAAAGCAACGCTGCCATTAAAGAGCAGTTTCGCCAAGAAAAAAGAAAGGCCAAAAAAGAAAGAGAAGCTTTTTTTGAACAAAAAAAAGCCGCCGACCGCAGCGCACGCGTCGGTAAGACAGCCGCCGATGTAAAAGGAAACTTTCCGAAGAGCCATCCTGTTGTGGCCCCTCCCGAGCGTATGCCGCTCAACAAATACCTGGCGCATGCCGGGGTGGCGGCCCGAAGAGAAGCAGCCCTGTTAATTAAAAAAGGGATGGTCAAGGTCAACGGAGTGGTCATGCTAGAACCTGGTTGCCGGATAGCACCGCAAGATGTCGTTACCTACAATGGAAAGAAACTTTCTCCTGCCCGAGAGTACGTTTACATCCTGTTGAATAAACCCAAAGATTACATTACGACCACCGACGATCCGCAAGGCAGAAAAACGGTGCTCGATATTGTAGGGCAAGCTACCACCGAACGAATCTACCCGGTCGGAAGACTCGATCGCAACACGGCGGGTGTGTTACTGCTGACCAATGACGGTGAGTTGGCCCAGCAGCTGACCCATCCCAAGAATCAGGTAAAAAAAATTTACCAGGCAACCCTGAATAAACCCCTGGAGAAAAAAGATTTTGACAAGCTCTTACAAGGTATCGTTCTGGAAGACGGGCCGGCCTCGGCCGATGTACTGGCCTATGCCGATCTAAAGGACAAGACACAAGTGGGCATCGAGATCCATAGCGGACGCAACAGGATCGTTCGTCGTATGTTCGAGCACCTGGGTTACGAAGTAAAGAACCTGGACCGCGTGGTCTTTGCCGGGCTTACGAAAAAAAATGTGCCGCGTGGCAAATGGCGCTTCTTGAGCGAAAAAGAAGTTCGCGACCTAAAACACTTCGGAAAAGGCAAGTAAGCGCCCATGCAACTTTCGTCTATAATATTGTCCGAAACGGACCATTGGATAGCCCTCAACAAACCCAGCGGGCTGTTGTCGGTACCCGACCGGTTAGGCAAAGAAATTTCGTTAAAGACAATGTTGCGAGAAAAATACGGCAGCAGCTGGGCGGTACACAGGCTTGACCGCGAGACCAGCGGCGTGATCTTATTCGCAAAAGATGAGTTGACCCATCAATCGCTAAGCCGTCAATTCGAAGAAAGAAGAACCGAAAAGATCTATGAAGGGCTGGTGCTGGGTACTCCGCTACAAGAGACTGGCAGCATTACCACCCCCATCGCCGAGCATCCTGCCGCCGATGGAAGAATGATGACGCACGCCAAAGGAAAATCATCACATACCGATTACCGAGTACTGGAAGTGCTACGACCCTATAGCCGGTTATCGTTTACAATCCATACCGGGCGCACCCACCAAATACGCGTGCACCTCCAATCGCTGGGTCATCCCATTGTTTGCGATACATTGTACGGCGATGGCAAACCCGTACTGGTCTCTTCACTGCGAAAAAAATTCAAACTCGCCAAAAACGCAGAAGAAGAAAGACCCATTTTGGCAAGACTGGCCCTGCATGCCCAACGTCTTTGTTTTGATGACGAAAAAGGCAACAGGCAATGTATAGAGGCGCCGCTGCCCAAAGACCTTTCGGCCACGATTGCACAGCTAAGAAAAGGACAGCAACAAAAATAGATCAGACAGGTCGTACACAGGCCAGCCGGTAGCGTATGACACTGTTCTTTCTGAGCATAGCGGCCACTCCACAGTATTTGTCGAGCGAAAGATCGATGGCCTTTTTTACCTTTTCTTCATTGACCGGATCGGTAGTAATCGTATAAAGCAGATCGATACCGGTAAATACGCGGGGATGCTCTTCGGTCTGTTCGGCCTTGCTCTCTACGGAGAGGGCCGTAAAGGAAATGCGCATTTTCTCTAAGATCTCTACCACATCGACGGCAGAACAACCTGCCAAACCGGCCAGCAGCAATGCCTTTGGACTCATCCCCTCTCGAAGCGATCCATCCATGCGTACTGAACCGGCAGGATCTTGCCGGGCTTCGAACAATAGTTTCTCTTTCCAATGCGTAGTTACGGTCATAGTCTTATTTTTTTCGGGCAAGACGGCCAGCAATGCCAGACAACGTGGCGCC
>CAZZLP010000281.1:0-2111 GCA_964654705.1 uncultured Chitinophaga sp. | reverse complement strand
TTGGATCATGAGTGACCTGAACATGTTGGAGACGGTAGAAAGATATATACGGGGAGAGATGAGCCCCGATGAACGGATGCAATTCGAACAACTTCGCAAAACCAACGCGACCACCGACCAGTTGGTAGTGGAGCATACTTTCTTTTTGCAACAACTTAACCGCTTTGGCGAACGAAAAAAAATTCGGGGTCTGCTACAGCTTATTCACACCGACCTGGCCGAGCAAGGCAGTATTCAATCTGCTCGTCTGAGCGGTAAAGCCCGTATTGTTTATCTCTTTAACCGGTATAAGAAGGTAGGCTCTATCGCAGCATCCATCGCTGTTATAACGACCCTTACCATCAGTGCGCTGGTATGGACCCTTTCTCCGGGCTCACCCCACTCACAGTTCGAAGAGCTCAACAAAAAGTATACCCAACTCGAATACAAATCGCGCAAGCAAGCCTCAGAGATAGATCAGATCAAAAGATCAAAGACCATACCGGTCGACATGCCTTTTACCACCGGAGGTACCGGCTTTGTCATAGACCCCAAGGGTTACCTGGTTACCAATGCGCACGTCGTTAGCGGTGCCAGCACCATTGCCATACAAAATAACAGGGGCGAATACCTGGTCGAAGTGGTACACATCGACAAAAACAGAGATATCGCCATCTTACATGTCACCGACGAAAATTTTAAGGCCTATCCGGGCCTGCCCTACGCCATTAGCAGAAAAGCGGGGCAATTGGCCGATCCCATCTTTACACTGGGCTATCCTCGCAACGAAGTGGTCTACAGCCAGGGCTATCTGAGTGCCCGCACCGGTTATGATGGTGATACGCTCAGTTGTCAGATAGAGATTAGTGCCAATAGAGGCAACAGTGGCAGCCCCATCATTAATCGCAGAGGCGAAGTAATCGGTATCCTCAATGGCAGACAGATCAACGCCGAGGGATTTGCCTTCGCCGTACAAGGAAAATATATTTACCAGATTAGTGACTCCCTTCGTAAGGCGACCCCTTCGGTGCCGATTCGCCTCAATGGACGCAGCACGATCGCCTCCCTTGAACGTAACGAACAAGTCAAGCGTATCCAGGACTATATTTACATGGTCAAGGTCAATTAAGACCAGAGCGAAGCAGGATACTCCCCTTTGTCGATCAATTGCTGCAACCGTTGGGCCACCATAGGAGCATCTTCTTTATACGTGACCCCAAACCAATGAGAACGGGTGGTTACCACCGAAACGACTCCTCCCTCTTTGATGAACCGGTCGGCCACCAGCGGGATAAAAAACTCCGACTTGAGAGTTTGGCCATGCTCCTGTAAAAATCGGGCAAATTGAGATTGGGTGTAATCAAAAAAAGAAGGGGCAAAGCACCAGAAATTCATAGAAACGGCGGTAGAAAGAGGAAGTGTGTGGGGAAGCAGACCATCGTCGCAGCTTACTTCGTCGCCGCTTTTGGCAATATTGATCCGTTCAGTAATGGCAGCCAGGTTACCCGCAGCATCGAGGGTGCATACTCCCCTGTTAACAGTGCCGTGTTCAGAGAGCGTACCGGCCAACTCGTATCCTACAATGGCATATTGCTTTTCATGGCACTGCGATGTTAAAAATGCCGAAGCGTTCTGAAAAGCTTCGCGACCATAGAAATCGTCGGCATTGATAACGGCAAAAGGACCATGAACCGCATCTTTGGCGCAAAGCACAGCGTGGGCCGTACCCCAGGGCTTGGTTCGTTCGGCAGGTGTCGCATACCCGTTGGTAAAAGAATCCATTTCTTGAAAAACATAAGCGGTCTCTATTCGACCGGTCAATCGGGGTTCAAACAGCGCCTTAAATTGTTCCGCAAATTGAGCTCTGATAATAAAGACCACTTTTCCGAAACCGGCCCTAATGGCATCATAGATCGAATAGTCCATGATCGTTTCGCCGGCAGGGCCGAACGACTGCACCTGCTTCATACTTCCGTAGCGAGAGGCCATTCCGGCAGCCAAAATTACCAGGGTGGGTTTCATAGAATAAATTTGCGGGGGCGAAATTACATGTATTTTCGTTAGCACCGCATGCATTCGCCCGACTTCGAAAAGGCCCTTTGCCAACCCCTTGCCCACCCCATTACGGCTAA
>CAZZLP010000280.1:0-2121 GCA_964654705.1 uncultured Chitinophaga sp. | reverse complement strand
GTTGCTCCTTACAAATCTATTCATGGGAGAATTGCAAATTAAGAAAAAAGCAAAGCGCTACGATGCCGTTATTGTAGGCTCCGGTGCCGGGGGAGGCATGGCCGCCTATGTACTGGCCAAAGCCGGACTTAAGATCTGTCTGCTCGAAGCAGGACATCACTACGATCCGCAAAAAAATATTACGCAGCTAAAAAATCCGTGGGATTCTCCCCGCCGTGGCGCCAGCACCGGGCATCGCCCCTTTGGGGATTTTGATGCCTGCTATGGTGGATGGAAACTGGAAGGTGAGCCGTTCTCTACCGAATCCGATACTGATTTTATGTGGTGGCGAGCGCGTATGCTCGGCGGGCGCACTAATCATTGGGGTCGTATCTCACTGCGTTTCGGTCCCAAAGACTTTAAACGAAAGAGCATCGACGGGCTTGGAGACGATTGGCCCATTGGGTACGAAGACATCAAGCCCTATTACGACAAGATCGACCAACTGATCGGGATCTTTGGTACCAACGAAGGTCTCTATAACGATCCCGACGGCTATTTCTTGCCACCACCAAAACCACGCTTGCATGAGTTGATGATCCGAAACGGCGCCATCCAAAGTGGTGTCAAAGTGATCCCGTCAAGGCTTTCCATTCTAACGAAATCCATTCCCAACGATGCGGGCCGGGGCGTGTGTTTTTACTGCGGTCAATGCAATCGTAATTGCAGTATGGCCAAAGCCGATTTTTCGTCGACCAATGTGCTCATCTACCCCGCCCTGCAAACAGGCAACGTAGAGCTGGTCACCAATGCCATGGTGAGAGAGGTGCAAACCGATCAGTCCGGAAAGGCCACGGGAGTATCTTACATCAACAAACTAGATAAACAGGAATACCAGGTCGAAGCGCGCGTGGTTATTTTGGCCGCCAGTGCTTGTGAAAGCGCACGATTACTGCTTAATTCCGTCTCTGCCCGTCATCCCAACGGACTTGCCAATAACAGCAATGTCGTGGGTAAATACCTGCACGACTCCACCGGTGCCGCCATGGGTGGCATTTTACCTTCTCTGTTCGGAAGAAAGCGCTATAACGAAGATGGCGTGGGCGGAGCTCATATCTACTCACCCTGGTGGCTTGACAATAAGAAACTCGATTTTCCCAGGGGGTATCATATCGAGTACTGGGGAGGTATGAGCCAGCCTTCTTATGGGTTTAACTGGGGCATCGAAAATCTAAATGGCAAATACCTGGTAAAAGGAAAAAAGAAAGAGGCGGGTGGCTACGGGGCTTCGCTCAAAGAAGACTACCGCTATTTTTACGGGTGCGGCGTCGGCATGGCCGGAAGAGGCGAAGCCATTCCCCTGGAAACGAACTATTGCGCCATTGATCCCGGCAAGGTAGATCAATACGGAATTCCCGTTTTAAAATTCAATGTCAAGTGGAGTGAGCACGAGATCAACCAGGCCAAACATATGAAAGAGACTTTCAAAGAGATCATGCATAATATGGGGGCGGTGGTTACCTGGGGCGGCGACGACGATGCCTCGAACAATTATGGACTTAGTAAACCCGGAGAGATCATTCACGAAGCCGGAACCGTTCGAATGGGAAACGATCCCCGTCGGTCGGCCCTCAACAAATGGAGCCAGGCCCACGATTGTAAGAATCTGTTTTGTGTGGATGGCGGACAGTTCGTATCGCAAGCCGACAAAAACATTACCTGGACCATTTTGGCTCTCTCCATGCGAGCTTCTGAATACATTATCGATCAACTTAAAAAAAATGAACTCTAATGGATAGAAGAAAATCGCTGAAGCTACTGGCCACCGGTGCGCTGGCTACCCCGTTGGTCATAGGCTCCTGCACGAACGATACCGAAAAGAAAAAGGCCGATGCAACGTCGTTTTCGCTCGATAGAAATCCCGACGAGCTGGTCATGGAGCAACAACTGCTCGGGCAGGAAAATTTCTTTACTGCCGACGAAATGGCCACGCTTACGGTGCTGGTCGATATCATTATTCCTAAAGATGAAAAAAGTGGTAGTGCCAGTGAGGCCGGTGTACCTGCCTTTTTAGCGTTTATCGTAAAGGATATGCCGCAACACCAGGTACCGCTTCGGGGAGGTTTACGATGGCTGGAAATT
>CAZZLP010000279.1:0-2155 GCA_964654705.1 uncultured Chitinophaga sp. | reverse complement strand
CATTATTTTAATAAGATCGTGGCCCGTCTCGAAAAGCATATCGGTGAACCGATCAGGGACTCTATCGTTTATAAAAAGATGTATTCGGTCAAGGATTTTAAGGACGATTATAACTCTTTTAAAGGCAATGCCTACGGGCTGGCCAATACGCTTTTGCAAACGGCCGTGTTTAGACCCGCCTGCCGAAGTAAAAAAGTAGAGAACCTTTTTTATACCGGTCAGCTGACGGTACCCGGACCGGGCGTACCCCCTTCGCTGATCAGTGGCGAAGTAGTGGCTGCGGCTTGTGTAGAGGCTTTTAAATAAAATTACTACCTTAACAGAATGATCGGACTTTTTCATAGCTCCAGCGAAGAGTGCAGTCAGGTGGTGACCCGCCGCTATAGCACGTCGTTTGCCTCGGCCATTCGTATGTTGCACCGGGACCTTCGCGCTCCGATCTGTAATATCTATGGTTTTGTACGACTGGCCGATGAGATCGTCGATACCTTTCATGAACACGACAAGGCCACGCTGCTGGCCGAATTTAAAAAGGATACCTATGCGGCCATCGCACAAGGAATAAGCCTAAACCCCATCTTGCATAGTTTTCAGCGTACGGTCAATCAGTACGGCATCGATCATCATCTGATAGAGGCGTTCTTTCGCAGTATGGAGATGGATCTGTCGCAAAAAAAATACGATAACCGCGGCTACCAGGAGTATATCTATGGGTCTGCCGAGGTAGTGGGTTTAATGTGTCTGTATGTTTTTTGCGAAGGGGACCGGCAGCGATATGCCTTACTCGAAAGTGCAGCCCGTTCATTGGGGGCGGCCTTTCAGAAAGTCAATTTTCTTCGCGATATCAAGGCCGACTTCAATGGGTTATCGAGGGTTTATTTTCCAGGTTGCGACTTCAATAATTTTACTACTTCTGAAAAAAGAAAGATAGAAGCCGATATTTTGCAAGATTTTCGGGCGGCCTACACAGGCATTCAGCAATTACCTCTTAAAGCCCGCTTTGGGGTCTATGTGGCCTACAAATATTATTTATCGCTGTTCAAGAAGATCCGCCGTCTCGAACCCAAGCGGGTACTGGAGAGCCGTATCCGGATCCCTAACTACCGCAAAGCCATGATCGTGGTGCGTGCCGGCGTCAAAAATCAATTGCGTCTTATCTGATGAAAAAGGTGTCGGCCATAACATCCCAACTTATTTTGGTAGATGAGCAGGACCGCCCCTTGGGCACCTGCGAAAAAATGGAGGCCCATCAAAAAGGACTGCTGCACCGCGCCTTTAGTATATTTATTTTTAATCCGCAAGGTCAGATGCTCTTGCAGCAGCGTGCCCTCGATAAATACCATAGTGGCGGATGCTGGACCAATGCCTGCTGCAGTCATCCCTTTCCTACAGAAGAGAATCACCAGGCGGCCCTGCGACGCTTGCAAGAGGAGATGGGTTTTACCACTCCGCTTACCAAAGTCTTTGATTTTTGCTACCGCGCCGAACTAGAAAATGGCCTGATCGAGCACGAGTTCGATCATGTCTTTGTGGGTATCTATGAAGGTCCGGTCAGCATCAATCGCAACGAGGCCATGGATTATTGTTATCAATCAATGCCAGAAATAGAGGAGAATATTGCGCTTTTTCCCTCGCGCTACACGCCCTGGTTTCGGATCGCTTTTTCAAGGGTCAATGCATGGTACCGGCAACAATCCTTTCAGGGCGTGGCGATAAAAAACCAACGGACCAGTAACGTTTAATGATGACTATGATGATGCCAATTGTTCAATACCTGATCGTGCTGCTGGGAACCTTTGTTACAATGGAGGGTATAACCTGGTGCACACATAAGTATGTGATGCACGGATTTTTGTGGTACCTGCACAAAGACCACCATCAGGTAGAGCCGGGCTTCTTTGAAAAGAACGATGCCTTTTTTGTGATCTTTGCTGTACCCAGTATGCTGTTGATTGGTTTTGGCACCTACGATAAGATATGGTGGATGCAATCCATTGGTTTTGGAATCATGGCCTATGGCTTTGCTTATTTTATGGTACACGATGTAATCATTCACCAGCGCTTTAAATGGTTTACCCGTAGTAATAGTACCTATGTGCGCGCCATTCGCTGGGCGCACAAGATGCATCACAAACATTTGAGCAAAGAGGATGGG
>CAZZLP010000278.1:0-2161 GCA_964654705.1 uncultured Chitinophaga sp. | reverse complement strand
TTTTTCTCCTGCCACCGTTTGGGCAGTGCTTAGGTCAACGAAATTTTTTACGGCAGAACCGGTACCTCCGTTGGCGATGTTCAATACTCCTCCTAACGTCAGGTTGCCGCTGGTGGGAGCAGCAGGGGTCAGCCCCGTAGTGCCTCCGCTAAAACTAATCACAGCGGCATTTTGTGCCACATTATCTGCAGTAAGAGCTGCACCTGCATAAGGAACAATTCCAAACGGAGTGGTACCTAAGTCAATCCATTCATTCTGATAATTCCAGTTGGTGACATTCACGACAGGTTCGATCGCCACCCGAATGCTGACCAAGTAATTTAAACTTCGCCAGGGAACATCGAGAATGCTATTGTACGTACCCCCTGCCCGGGTACCTTTACCGATAGAGACCTGAAAGATGCCGGCTTCGTTGGTACGGGTTACGTGCTCTTCTGAAAATACCGGTGTAGAAGTGGCGCTGGCGGCTACTATATCTATGCGTACATAGATGCGTCTGTCTTTGGCGGGATTGTTATCTCTGTCTTTGGCAATGGCTTCCAGATTGATGCCCGGTTGTTGGGCCCATGTGGCCGATATCACTGCCAGCAATAAGACCAACGACAAAATGGTATGGAGGGAATAATGTTTCACGATCAATTGACTTTTATAAAGGGGATGACCTGTTTGAATGGGACGCTTTCGATCTTTAGAAAATAGGTGCCGGCTGCCAGCATACCGAGATAAAGACCATAGCCGGCAAATAATTGGGTATTACTTACGGAACGTTGTAGCACTACACGCCCGGCGGCATCTACGACCCCTACTTGTAAGGTGGAATGCTCAGCGATCAATACGTTACTTTGTATACGTCCGTAATTGACCACGGGAATAGGAAAGAATTTGATCGTTGGCATAAGGGTAATCGGACCAGTGGGGCAGTCCAGTACGAATAGCTTTGTGCCCACTACCCCATAAAAAGCATAAAGTCCGCTAACCACTTGCAAACAGGCCGTATTGGTTTTGATACTCGTTACATAACTGGCCACCTTGGTATTGTTAGCAAGACGGTCTACCGCGCTGACGCTAAAGAATAGACGGGGTTGCGCCTTGATTATGAACGGACCTGCTGCCAGCAGCAAAAGGATAGTATGGTAAATAATGCGTTTCAACGACGTGTAGAGAAATAAAAGGTGTTCAACAGATTGTTTTTGGTGTATTCCAAGATCGAATAGTCCTTTTCTATCAGGGTCACCTGGTAGGCATCGATCTGTCGGGTTCCTGAAACAATTTTTAGTACAACAGAAGAGGGCTGTTCGGTAATGGTATAAGTGCCCTCGATACCATCGGAATCCGTATAGCGTCGACTACTTTTAGTAAGACGGAAAGAAAAAGTAGCAGTGCCGGTGTAATTGTAGGGTTGCTGACCGATGGTCTTTTTTTCGAGGTACCAAACCTTGTCGGTTAGTTTATCTTCTGCGGTCTGGTAAGCCGTCTGTTTTTGACAGCCCCACAGCCCCCATAGTACTAGCGCATAAACCGAAATATCTTTACTTCTCATATACCGTCGTTAGTCAGTCCTATATTGATTTACTGGTGCAAACTAGCTTGGGTCTGTTAGTCGTTCAATGACGGATATCAACGAAGCGATGATTTTTGTATTTATCTTTAGCTATGCATAAAACCAACTACCTGCAACAATTTGAGAGATTGGTCACTATTATGAATGAGTTGCGCGAAAAATGTCCCTGGGATAAAAAGCAAACCATCGAATCGCTTCGCTCTCTTACCATCGAGGAGACCTTTGAGCTGGCCGATGCTATTACCGACCAAGACTATGCATCTTTAAAAGAAGAATTGGGCGATCTTTTGTTACATATTGTTTTCTATGCCAAGATCGGAACCGAACTGCAGCACTTCGAATTAAGTGATGTTATTGAGGGGATCTGTAAAAAATTGATTCATCGTCATCCTCATATTTATGCAGACGTGCAAGTAAAAGATGAAGAGGATGTAAAGCGTAACTGGGAGCAGCTAAAGCTCAAGGAGGGTAAGACTTCGGTATTGCAAGGCGTGCCCCGCTCTTTGCCCGCTACCATTAAAGCGCTTCGGTTACAAGAAAAGGCTAAACAAGTGGGTTTCGAGTGGGATCACCGAGCCCAGGTCTGGGATAAGGTGCAAG
>CAZZLP010000277.1:0-2184 GCA_964654705.1 uncultured Chitinophaga sp. | reverse complement strand
ATGCAGATCCTGCAACCACTTCGCCCGCAACTCGCCGGGAGCCGCTTCGCCATCCCAAGGATTGTTCAAAAAAATTTTCGACGATCCGGCCTTAAAGAACGCGACGGTCGTCGATGTCATAGAGCCGGCCTTTCCGGTAGCAGCCTTTGACACGCCAGCAGAAAAGCTTCGACTGTACATTACCAAAGAAAACGGCGCGGTAATGGCAAAAGACGAAGCAAGCAACTACCATATCGTTACCAAATACGATGTGATATCGGCGTTGGGCAACTAATTTTTTTGTCGCTGCATTTTTTTTAACTTGCCGACAATTACTTTATCAAAAAACTTTCCTATGAAAAAATACAAGGCGGGCGTGCTTTTCGGAGAAGAACTGGCAGCCCTTTATCAAGACGCTAAAGAGAATCAATTCGCCCTGCCAGCCGTCAACACCATCGGCACCAACAGCATCAACGCCACATTGGAGACCGCCGCCAAGGTCAATTCGCCGGTCATTATTCAATTCTCCAATGGCGGCGCACAGTTCATAGCCGGCAAAGGGATGCCCAACGACCAATTACAAGGCAATATCCAAGGGGGCATCTCGGGTGCCCTGCATATTCACAACGTAGCAAAATATTACGGTGTGTCGGTGGTATTGCACACCGATCATGCAGCCAAAAAATGGTTGCCCTGGATCAGTGGTCTACTCGATGCCGGAGAGCAATTCTTTAAAGAAAAAAAACAACCGCTGTTCAGTTCGCATATGCTTGATCTGAGCGAAGAACCCATCGAAGAGAATATTGCCACTTCGGTACAATATTATCAACGCATGAAGCCACTGGGCATGAGCATCGAGATCGAACTCGGGGTCACTGGTGGCGAAGAAGACGGTGTAGACAACTCTGATGTTGAAAATTCGAAACTTTACACCCAGCCCGAAGATGTGGCCTATGCCTATAAAGAATTAAAAAAAGTGGGAGAAATGTTTACCGTGGCAGCTGCTTTCGGCAATGTTCATGGCGTCTACAAGCCCGGTAACGTTGAGCTAAGACCCGAGATCTTGAATAACAGCCAGCGCTACATCGAAACCCACCTGATGACCGGCCCCAAGCCTGTTTACTTTGTTTTTCATGGTGGCAGCGGCTCTCCCCAACACCAGATCCGCGAAGCGATCGGGTATGGTGCCATCAAAATGAATATCGATACCGATCTGCAGTGGGCCTTTTGGGACGGCGTACTTGCCAATTACAAAAAAAACGAGGCCTATTTGCAAGGACAACTGGGCAATCCGGAGGGCGAAGAAAAACCCAATAAAAAGTACTACGACCCCAGGGTATGGCTCAGAAAAGGAGAAGAGGCCTTCTGCAAGCGATTGGAAGTCGCTTTCGAAGATCTCAATTGTATCAACCGCAATCAGTAAGTGATCGCCACCGAGCGCTTGATGCTCCAAATGTCCTTCATCACTTTGACTCCCTGGTCCAGGTAAATATCCTTTTTGAGATTACCGATCCAGCTGTTAAACCGTTCCTGCTTGGCCGTATCGGAGGCATACCGGTTTTCTTCTCCGGTCAGCGGAAACACCAATAAAGGATTACGCAATTGCTGCAACTTCTCTAACTTTTTCACATTGTTCTTTACTTTCTCTTGCTCTTGCTGATAATCGCTGAGCAATAATGGATATTTCTTGTCATTTTGCTCGGCCAGCCATTTGGCGGTCTCCCCGATCAGCATAAACGTAGAGTCTTGAGACAAGCGTTTAGCGCTCCTCTTTTTGACCTCGTCAAGGTCAAAGCCGGGCGTCCAGGTTATGTAACTGGTCTTGGAGATCTGATCCCAGGGAAGTGCTTCGGGGCTGTCTTTTTCGCGAAGCTTCATGTACTCATAATTATCGGGGATCACAATGTCAGAAGCGACACCACGCAATTGGGTGGAGGCACCGGTAATGCGATAGAACTTCTGTAACGTCAGTTTGACCGTACCCAGTTCGTCGCTGGTCGAAGAAAACCCGTATACGGGATCGAGGCCGATATTTCGCTGAACGGTACCTTTTCCGAAGGTGGAGCTACTGCCAATAACCAGTGCCCTTCCATAATCCTGCATGGCAGCGGCAAAGATCTCAGAGGCCGAGGCGCTGAATTCATTGACCATCACGACCAACGGTCCGTCGTAAAGTACAGATCGATCGCGGTCACTGAGCACACT
>CAZZLP010000276.1:0-2220 GCA_964654705.1 uncultured Chitinophaga sp. | reverse complement strand
TGTCGTCGAACACGTCCCGGGCCGCCCCGACAAACGGCGTCGCGTTGACCGGCGTGTACCCCCACGACACCGCTCGCTCCTCTTGCATCTGCCTTACTGTTGGCGCGGAGAAAAAAAGTGCCGCCGTTTGCGCCGCTTAACGCCGCCACGCCCCCGCGGCGCGGCATGGCGGGCGACGCTGGAGTGGTGGCCCGCGCCCGCGCCGCGCTGGAGCTGGTGGCCGACGCCGCGGTGGAGCCGTACAAGCACGCCGAGGAGGCCGCGCTGGGCGCCGACGCCCGCCGCGCGCTGCGCGCCGGCTGCGCCGCGCTGCTGCGGCACTGCTGGGGCCTGGTGCGGGCCGCGTACGGCGTCTGCCCCCGCGCCGGCTTCCACGCCGTGCACCTCGCCGGCGACCCCCGCAACTGCGTGGCGCTGACGCCCGACCCCGAGCGCGCCGCCGCCGTGGCCGCGTGGTGGGCCGGCCCCGCGGCGGTGCAGGTGACCGCGGTGCCGCCGGGCGCGGCGTGGGCGGAGCGCCACGTGGCCCTGGGCGTGGCCCTGCACTGGGCTCGCCCGGCGTGGCTGGCGGGCGAAAAAAAAGTCAGTTGACGTTGCATGGACTGCGCTGGGCTCCGAGCCGCCGAACACGGGTACCGGGCCTCGCAGTTCGCGCCGCCCGCGCTGCAGGGCGACGGCAAGCTGCGCCAGGCGCCGTTCCCGCAGACGGTGCGCACGACGGTGCACGTCGATTCGCGGGACCGCGACTTCGCCAGGCACCCGGGGTCGTCCGCCTTCGTCATCCAGCTGCCCGAGGCGCTGAAGAACGTGAGCAGCGCGGTGCTGGTGTCGGCGGAGCTGCCGCTCAGCTACTACGTGTTCAGCGCCGCCCGCGGCAACACCAGCCTGACCGTCGGCCTCAACGGCACCTTCCGCACCGTCACCGTCCCCGACGGCAACTACACCATGGCGTCCATGGCCAGCCAGCTGGCCGCGCTGCTGGCCGCCGCGCACCCCGGCGTCACGTTCACCGTGACGTTCAGCGACCAGACCAAGAGGTGCACCATCGCGGCGCAGGGGTGGACCGTGGCCGTGGACGCCACCGCCGCGGCCAAGCCGACCGAGTGGGGCCTGGGGTACTACCTGGGCTTCCGGGCCGGCGTGGTGACCTCGGGCGTCAACGCGGTGACCGGCACGTACGTGGCCACCATGAACCCCGAAAACTACCTGCTCATCGACATCGAGGAGCTCAACGGCGTCGGCCAGCCCGCGCTGTACGCCGGCGGCGGCAGCGGCCGCAGGTCGTTCGCCAAGGTGCCGCTCAACGGCGACAGCTACCAGTACCACTACTACGACAAGACGCTGTCGTACGTGGAGCTGCGCCCGCAGCTGACCAAGCTGACCAGCATGCGGGTGTCGATCCGCTTCCACGACGGCACGCTGGTGGACCTGAACGGCGGCGAGTGGTCCATGACCCTGGAGTTTGCGTGCACGCTCGCCCGCGGGCTGTGACTGTGACCCCAGGGCGGGCGTACGTCGGTGATATGAAAAAAATATCATGTACCGGTACATGTCGTATTACTCAGCAGTGCTTCATGGTCGTTCGGTGGTTTCGGAGACCGTGACCGCCCGAACCTTCGCTGGTAACGCGTTGACCGTGCAGCAGTCGGTGGTGACCGGCAACGTCACTGTGCAAAACCTGCTGAGCAACGGCAACGTCACCGCGCAAAACCTGCTGAGCAATGGCCGCGTGATTCTGGCGGCCGACACCACCACGGGCAACACGGGCGTGCAGATCACCGGGCCCAGTTACGCGGGCCCGCTGGTCGAGAAACGCGTGGCGCCCGCGGACCGGTACGGCGTCGGCACGTACGGCGCCACCGACACGGTCGTGTACGCGGCGTCCGCGACGACGGGCGCCCGCGTCCGCGTGGGCTTCGCGGCCTCCGACACCATCGCCAGCTTCGTCGACGCGCTGACGGTGACCCGCAACGGCGCGCTGACCACGTCCGGCAACGTGGGCATCAACACCCTGGCGCCCGCCGCGCAGCTGCACGTCGTCGGCAACGTCCGGGTCGACGGCAACGTCGCGGCCACCGATGCCGTGGTCACCAGCAACCTGTTGGTGCAAAACATGCTGTGCAATTCCAGCATCATATTCCCGAATCCCACCGGGCATACTATACAGTACGCGAATGTTGATTACCAAGGTGCGATGGTTGAGTTTAGGAGAACCGCCGG
>CAZZLP010000275.1:0-2236 GCA_964654705.1 uncultured Chitinophaga sp. | reverse complement strand
TAAAAATACTATATTTATTTTCAATTGCTTGCCATGAAACCAACTACTCGTATTCAACTGGCAACCATGATGTTTCTCAACTTTTTTTTGTGGGGCATCTGGTTCGTGACCATGGGAACGTATCTGGGATCTCGTCTTGAGGCCTCGGGTGTGCAGATCGGTATCGCCTATGGAACACAATCGCTGGGGGCCATTATTGCACCCTTTATTATCGGATTGATCGCAGACCGTTATTTTGCCGCTCAATTTATTTTGGGAGTCTTGCACCTGTGCGGCGCCGCCCTTCTGTACTTTGTTTCTCTACAGACCAATTTTACCGACTTCTACCCTTACCTGCTTGCCTATATGATCATCTATATGCCTACCCTGGCATTGGTCAACTCCATTTCTTTCAAACAAATGCAAGACGCCGAAAAGGAATTTTCGCTCATCAGAATGTGGGGCACCATTGGATGGATCGCAGCAGGGTTGCTTATTGGCTGGCTGGCACTTGAAAAAAATCAGCAACTCGATCAGACCTTTCGGATCGCTGCCGGTGTCTCGGTGGTGTTGGGGCTTTTTAGTTTTATGTTGCCCAATACCCCACCCCCCAAGGCCGGAACACAGGCCAACTTGGGAGAAATCGTCGGACTCGATGCCCTCCGATTGCTGAAAGACAGAAATTTTCTGATCTTCTTTTTAGCATCGCTTCTTATTTGCATTCCGCTGGCCTTTTACTACCAAGAGACCAATATGTTCCTGAATGAATTGGGAATGGAGAACGCTGCTTCCAAAATGACCATGGGACAAATGAGCGAAACGATCTTTTTATTCTTGATGCCCTTTTTCTTTATGCGACTGGGTGTAAAAAAAATGTTGCTGATCGGTATGGCTGCCTGGGTCATACGCTACGGACTTTTTAGTTATGGCAACACCGGCAGCGGTCTCTGGATGCTATATGCGGGCATAATACTACATGGCATTTGTTACGACTTCTTTTTTGTGACCGGACAGATCTATACCGACCAACTGGCCGGAGAAAAGATCCGCTCCTCGGCTCAAGGCATGATTACGCTGGCCACCTACGGAGTGGGCATGTTGATCGGATTTTGGTTTGCAGGTTACATTGCCGATCACTATAAGACAGCGGCAGGACACGACTGGTCTTCTGTATGGATGGTACCGGCCGCGATCGCCGCGCTTATACTGGCACTTTTCGCATTGCTCTTTAAAGACCCTGAAAAAAAATAAGGTCATGCAGGCATCCCACAATACCCCACCCCAAAACAAGAGCCGAAGGGCACTGCTTAAACAACTGGGATTGGGCTCGCTGGCAGCCACAGCGGGGCTGGCCTTGCAGGCAAACGAAGGGCCGCCGCCATTTTCTCTAAAAGGTAACATCAATCATTCGGTTTGCTCCTGGACCTATGGCTTTTTATCGCTATCACAACTTTGCGATGTGGTCGCTTCTATCGGCGTGGTGGCCATTGACCTGGTAAAGCCCGCCGACTTTGCCATACTAAAAGAAAAGAACATCACCTGCTCTATGTGCTATACCGCAGGAGAGACCAGCCTGACAAAAGGATTCAACGACAAACAACACCATGGCTGGCTGATACGCGATTACCTCGAAGCCATCCCACTGGTGGCCAAGGCCGGCTACAAAAACCTGATCTGTTTTAGCGGCAATCGCAATGGCATGGACGATGAGACCGGGCTTCTTCACTGTAAAGAAGGGCTACTGCAAATTTTAGGAACGGCAGAGAAATTTGGTGTGATCGTACAGATGGAACTCTTTAACAGTAAGATCGATCATAAAGATTATATGGCCGACAAAAGTGCGTGGGGTATTGAATTGTGCAAAAGGATCGACTCTCCGAATTTTAAACTGCTCTACGATATTTATCACATGCAGGTCAATGAAGGAGATGTGATCAGAACCATACAGGACCATCACCAATGGTTTGGACATTACCACACTGCGGGGGTTCCGGGTCGTCACGAAATAGACGAAAGTCAGGAGCTGTATTACCCCGCCATTATGCGTGCCATCGCTGCCACCGGGTACAAAGGCTATGTGGCACAAGAATTTATTTCTACTAAAAAAGATCAACAAGATAAGATCCAATCGCTTCGTAACGCCATTCAGATCTGTGACATTTAAACTTAAACAACATGTCTTCTGTACAGTATGACGCCATTGTAGTGGGCTCGGGTATTAGCGGGGGCTGGGCCGCCAAAGAGCTGACCGAAAAAG
>CAZZLP010000274.1:0-2250 GCA_964654705.1 uncultured Chitinophaga sp. | reverse complement strand
GGCAGGAGAGTTGCCGATAATGTTAAAGCGGTTTTTGATGTTTTGAATTTCCATAAAAAACTTATTGAACCTGTACTCCTAGAAGGGTGGCTTGTGTACATTCGGTGACCTTTACTTGCACATATGCCCCTTTTTGAAGAGTCTCATCGTCCGATTTTGGAAAAACGATCACTTTGTTCTGGCTGTTTCGCCCCTTCCACTCCAGTTTGTTCTTCTTGCTTTCTCCTTCTATCAAAACCGTAAAGATCTTTCCAATGTCGCGAAGGTTGCTTTGCAGCGAAAGATGGTTCTGTTTTTCGACGATCTCCTGGAGTCTTCTTTTTTTGATATCCTCGGGTACATCATCTTGATAACGACGTGCGGCCAGCGTTCCGGGTCTTTCGCTGTAGAAGAACATATAGCTAAAGTCGAAGGCGCTGTAGTCCATCACTCGAAGGGTGTCTTGGTGATCTTCTTCTTGCTCGGTGCAAAAGCCGGCAATGATGTCGGCGCTGATGCCGCAATCCGGTAGAATAGATTTGATGCGGTCCACTTTTGCCATGTACCACTCTTTGGTGTACGTGCGGTTCATAAGCTGGAGCACGCGGGTAGATCCGCTTTGCAAGGGCAAATGGATATACTTGCAGATGTTGTCATAGCGCTGCATGGTATGCAAGACATCATCGGTAATATCTTTTGGGTGAGAGGTAGAGAAGCGAACGCGCAACAGCGGAGAGATCAGGGCTACCTTTTCGAGCAGCAGGGCAAAGGTGACCGGTACCGGTTCTTGAGTTGCAGGACCATCGGGAACAAAATAGTACGAATCGACATTTTGCCCCAATAGGGTAACTTCGCGATAGCCCTGTTCAAAGAGCTGTTCACATTCGTAAAGGATGCTTTTGTCGTCGCGGCTTCGCTCTCTTCCTCTGGTAAAGGGCACCACGCAAAAAGAACACATGTTATTGCAACCGCGCATGATACTAACAAAGGCACTTACTCCATTACCGTCAAGACGAACCGGTGCAATATCGGCGTAGGTCTCTTCTCTGCTCAACAAAACATTGACCGCTTTTTGACCACCAGTCGCTTCGCTTACCAGTGCGGGCAAAGAGCGGTAGGCGTCGGGTCCCACCACGAGGTCCACTAATTTTTCTTCTTCTAAAAATTTAGATTTGAGTCGTTCGGCCATACAGCCTAACACCCCGATAAGCAGCTCTTTCTTCTGTTTTTTAAGCCGCTTGAATTCTGTGAGTCTTTTGCGTACGGTCTGTTCGGCTTTTTCTCTTATAGAGCATGTGTTGACAAAGATCAGATCGGCCTCTTCGAGATTTCGGGTAGCCCCGAACCCCTCTTTATTGAGAATGGAAGCTACCACTTCACTGTCCGCGAAATTCATCTGACAACCGTAGCTTTCTATATAAAATCGTTTGCCAAAGGCCGAAGAGTCGCCTGTTACAGGAGCAAGGGCTTCTCCTTGCCGGGATTCATCATGGGTCTTATCGATGAGCAATGTCTCCATATTCCCGTTCAAATTGGGGACGGCAAATATACCACTATCCCAGCTATTCTGACAGGATGTCACATTGCTTTAACAGTAGGGTCAATGCAAAGCGTATATTTGAATTAAAATTGCTGCGTTGGCCAAGACCGTACTATATTTTATTTTCTTTTTAATGCTGTCTATCAATGCAGTAGCCCAGCAAAAATCTTTGCTCGGGTCCATTTCCGGCCAGGTTCGCTCCGATCGCGATAAGCCGGCGGAGGCCGCTTCGGTCAGGCTTTTTATGCTAGCAGACAGCTCGGTCTCTTTTTTGACCTTGACCGATCGACTGGGTGATTTTGAGATACGAGACGTCCCCTTGGGGTATTATCGTCTTTGCATCAGCTATGTCGGGGCAAGCACACTGTGTCTGGACAGCCTTTGGTTCAGAGCCGATAAATTAATATTCAGTATCGATGACATTAATCTGAAAACCAGCACTTCAGAGCAATTAAAAGAAGTGATGGTTTATGCTGAAAAGCCCTTGATCGAATCGAAAGATGGCCATCTTACATTCAATGTGGCCGCATCGGCTTCGGCTGCCGGCGCTTCGGCGGCAGAGCTGTTGGCGCAGGTACCCCTGGTTAGCAAGGATCCAGACGGTAAGGTAACGCTTCGCGGCAAGGAGCCCCGCATCTTGATCGATGACAAACCGGTAGAGCTCAACTTGCAACAACTGCAAGACCTGCTCGAATCGATGCCGGGCAGTTCGATCGAAAAGATCGAAGTAA
>CAZZLP010000273.1:0-2250 GCA_964654705.1 uncultured Chitinophaga sp. | reverse complement strand
TTTTTCATATCAGTGTATTTGGTTCGTTTGAAAACGCTAACCTAAGTTAAGAATTTATCCCTTAGTGCGTTGCGCGCAAAGATAATTAGGTTTCGGTAATCTGCCTCCGCTATCCCCAAACTTCGTTATCTATGTAATAATTTGAAAATCAGCTAGTTAAAAAAAGAGGGAAAGATCATTCTAAAAGCCTGCCAATAAGATCTGCCAGGCTGCTGGAACATCTCCCTGTAGAAGACGCTCTTTCGCATAACGGTGCAGCTCGTTTTCCATCTCTTCGGGATTGATCGAGAAATACTGAATGATCTGTTTTAAGTGCGCATCATCAAAGGCCGGATCTACATCGGGAATACGGGCACAATTGGCCAACTGACCAAGATCATTGCCAGAAAAGATCCGACTGTTGCGGATCGATGCGGGCAGCGCATCCATTCCCATGCCCAATTGTGTGTTAGGTTTGGCTACCTGAAAAAGACTTTGTTCATTGACCACGCTGTACCAGTCGCCCCCGAGACGGGCCACTAAAGGAAGCCGGCGCGGATCCATTTTTTTATCCTTGTCCAACAGACTGTCATCGATGTGAATGACCAATACCTCGCAAATGACTAGGTTGCCGGCGCCTCCTTCGGTCCCGAGCGGTTTGATCTCTTGTACCCTGCACTCCATTTTAACCTTGCACTCTTTGATCATGGGAGGGCGCACACTGGTGGCGGGCTCAGGTGTAAAACCGGCTTTGATAAATTCATTGACTTCGCGTGGATACTCACAACTGGCTAGCGATTGTTGCTGCACCATATCTTGCGTTACCATGTGGATGACCACTTCAGGTATTTGATGTACGTTCTCTAGCGTGTGCTTGGTGGTATTGTCGCGCACCCTGCGAGCCGGAGAAAAAATAACGATGGGTGGTTGTGCCGAAAAAACATTGAAGAAGCTGAACGGGCTCAGGTTGACATGACCTTCTTTATCGATGGTAGAGGCAAAACAAATAGGACGAGGCGCCACGATCTGTTGCAGATAATACTGCTTTTCAACGGCGGCCAATTCAGACAGATCCAATCGCATATTACCGGGGCTGGTTTTTTTTCTGACGTAAGATACTCCAGTCGGTCTCTTCTTTGACGATATTGTTCGTTAAGGTACCCAACGCATCGATGGTCATCTCGACCGTATCGCCGGGCTGTAGCCATTGCTCCGTATAGGAGGGGTCTTGTAATTTTCCGGTGCCATTGAGTTCCAAAAAGCAACCGGTTCCTACGGTGCCGCTTCCGATCACATCACCCGGATAAAGATTGACACCATAAGAGGCGCGCTCGATAATCTCTGCGAAGGTCCAGTCCATATCACCCAGATTACCCCGGCTTACAGGTTGCCCATTGACGCTGCAACGCATGTCTAGATTCCAGCTTTTGCCTGTGTGACCGGGTTTAGGATCGATCTCATAGGGCCGAAGTTCGTCGAGCGTAACAAGCCAGGGCCCGATGACCGTCGAAAAATCCTTTCCTTTCGCCGGTCCCAGGTTCAACAGCATTTCTTCCATTTGCAGGGTTCTTGCGCTCATATCGTTCATGATCATTAGACCGGCAATATGCCGATCGGCCTCACTGGCGCGAATATTGCGACCATGCCGGCCAATTACGATGGCCGCCTCGAGTTCAAAGTCGAGTTTTTCGAAATGATCGGGCATACAACGAATGGGCCCAGGCCCTTGAATGCTGTGATGATTGGTGAAGTAAAAAATGGGATACTCGTCGAACTGCGGGATCATATCGACCTTACGGTTACGCCTTGCGGCAGCTACGTGCTGTCGAAAAGCGTACCCATCGCGGCAAGAAGGCGGAAACGGAACGGGTGCCAGCAGGTGGAGCTGTCCGACAGGTCTGCCTTGTTTTGAAAAGGAACTTCCTTCGAGGATCAGCCGTTCGCCGGCCTGTGCTAATGGAAGAAAGTCGTCCCAATAATTCAGGAACATGTTCATGCTGCCTGGCAGTTCGGGGTGTAGCAGCTCCATATCGTAAACAGCATCGTGGATAAGCACTCCCAACTGTTCCCTGTCGTCTATTTGATAACTGAGCAGTTTCATTGGCTGCGATTTGGCTGCCGCTAAGGTAGCAAGTTTAACGCGATTTTAAGAGGTTGTTATGATGAGGATCATCGGTAAATTTTGATGGTGCGCATTATCTTTGCAGCATGGAATTTGAAAAAATACACAATAAAGGACAGGCGCGTCTTTTTAAAAGTGATTTTCTCGAA
>CAZZLP010000272.1:0-2304 GCA_964654705.1 uncultured Chitinophaga sp. | reverse complement strand
AGTCCGAGCTATATCGTTTAGACAGCACCCGTGCCCTTGCTATTTACAAGACCATTTCGCCGGCAATCAAAAAAGATCTTCGGGAGATCCGAAATTTTTACCTCGCCTACCGTACGCCCGTGGAGCGTCTGATTATGCAAGGCTATGATTATTTTTTACAGGCCAACGATCAGCCGCAGGGTACGCGCAGTTACAACCAAGTAGTGGGTTGGGTCATTGCTTATATGCGCAAAAAGGGAATAGAGGCGTTGTAATCGCTTAGAATTTGTTCTTCCACATCATGCTCTCTACCGGACGATCGGGTTGATTGCTGTACTTGGAATTTTTCTTTTGGGCATAAGAAATGTTGATGGGTCCTTCGACAGGAAAATAGATCAGCTGTCCGATCGGCATTCCCTTGTATACCTTTACCGGTTGCTTAACAGAGATCTCGAGCGTCCAGTTGCCGCAAAATCCTACATCTCCCTTTCCGGCCGTGGCATGAATATCGATACCCAACCTTCCGGTTGAGGACTTGCCCTCTAAAAAAGGAACATGCGCATGCGTTTCGGTATACTCTTCGGTAACGCCCAGGTAAAATAGGTGGGGATAAAGCACAATCCCATCGTCCGGAATCTCAAAGTAGTCGATCTGGTTATGCTTTTTGGCATCGATCATATGTTCTTTGTAGGTGGCCAGCGTTTTTCCCAAGTGAACGTCATACGAGTTACTGCCCAGGCATTCGGGGCGGTAAGGGGTTATCTTGATGGTACCTTTCTCTATTTCTTCGAGAATTCTGCTATCGGAGAGGATCATAGTAGTATCTTCGGTTAAGTACCGGCAAAATAACTAGGATTCTTGCTAACATGCCGATTATTTTTCAACAAACACCTCGCCCCGCGTTGCAGATAGCCGTTTGGCAGATCAGCGAACCCCTTTCTTTTTTTGAAGAGCGAGTGGCCGCCGCCCGGCCCATAGAACATCCCCAGGTTAAAGCCCGTCATTTGGCCGCACGGCATCTGTTAACCTGCTTGCGTCCCGGTTTTTCTCTGGCACAGCTCGAACTTAGTGAATCTGGAAAGCCCTTCGCAGCAGACCGATCTTTTGACCTTTCGCTCTCTCACTGTGGCGACTATGCCGCGGCCATCATCTCTGAAAGCGGCCCCGTAGGGATAGACCTGGAGCAGCCTGGTGACCGGATCTTTCGGATTCGCCATAAATTCTTAAGTGATGCCGACCAGGAGCTGTTGCTAAAACAAAGTGAGCTGTCTCAGTTGCAGGAAGGGCAAGAGGCTGCTCGCTGGCTAACCCGTTGTTGGTCGGCCAAGGAGTCGCTCTACAAGTGGCACGGAGCTTCGGGAATAGACTTTAGAGAGCAGATTTGCTTAGAGCATATCGATGGGCAGGCGAAGATCATGCAGTTTTTCTTTACACCCACCGCTCAGGTAGTGCCGGTCGCCTATTGTAACGTGCAGGACATGGAACTTACCTGGGTGCCGCCGGTTGTTTAATCATCGTCTCCGCTGTCGCCCGGCTCTTCGAGCAGGTTCAGGTTTACATCCGCTCCCGAGATGCCTTCGATAGAACCTCTGATGTGTGCGGCATTGAGCAGCACTTTTTCTAATTGCTTTTCTCTGGATTTCCAAAGTTTCTCCATGGCATCTCTCTCTTTTTGAATCGATAGCTTCATGGTCATAAAGCCCTCTCGGATGGCCTGCCACTGATCGGCGAATTCGCGGCTAATCAGGTAATCGTACAGTAACTGCATCTTATCGCCTTTGTTCTCTTGATTTCGTTGGGCAAAGCTGATCCTGATTAAGGCATCGCGAAGCAGGTGTACGATGGCTTTTACCTCGCTGAAGTTACAGATCCACACCCCCTCTTTTTCGCCAAAGCGGCTCATGTCTTTGGGAAAGGCCTGGGTAACCAATACCGCAATATCGGCGCCCAGACTTCGCTGATCGGATTTTAGTTTTTCGATCCATTCTTGCGAAAAATCTTTCGTTCGCTTGCTCTCAAATATAATCTTGCCGCAAGTTTGCCCCAACTTGTCTCTTACCGTTAAGATACAATCGGCTCCTCGCACCCCTTTGCCTACCTCTTCGATGAGATCGAAGGGAAAAGCACTTTTGAGTTGCTCTTCGAGTAACAGTTCTTGTACTTCTCCCTGGGTTTGCATACTGCCTTGCTCGGCCTTTCTTTTCATCTCGTCGGCCAGTTTACGCTGGGTCTCGAGCTTGTCTTCCATCTCTTTTAATTTGAGTTGGAATTCGACCTCTTTGCCGGCCATTTTTTGTTCTTCTATTTTTCTGATCTCGACAGCTA
>CAZZLP010000271.1:0-2328 GCA_964654705.1 uncultured Chitinophaga sp. | reverse complement strand
GGAGTATATTCGTCAGACCCTACCGTCACGGCGCAACTTTCTTTTTATTTCAAGATCTTATCTGCCGTTCCGCTAGAAGGTCTTCCTCATACACTCACCGCCATTGGCTATCAGAGGGCAGCTGAGTGTTTCCCTGCCTTTATTTATCATAGCAGGATTGTATTGCATCGAGGGTGTTCATTATTGTAAGTGATCATTTACAGTATCGAACTTTTCTAATTGAAAATAAAAGCGAGTAAGGCCTCATAAGTTTAACTGCCTGTAATTATAGGGGAAGTGCCGGGGGTGAGTATGTGAGGATGGCCTTCTGCCGATATTTATATCGGCAGGGTCAGACGAACATACTCCCCCCGGCATCTTCTATTGCATTATCCTAAACACCGGATAGCGATTATGATCTGGTTCGTACCAAGGAGAATTCTTGTAAACGAAATCCAGTTGGGCCCTTCCGTTTTTGGCAAAGCTGCTATCGGTGGCTTTGCGTTGTTCGAGTTGCATGCGCAGCGCAGGGTTTTCTTGCAAGTATTGTGCGGCTTTATCTTCGAACACATAGGCCGAATAGCCTTCTTTTTGCCCAAGAATGGGATCAAAGAAATTCCACACAAAGTAGGAGTCTTCGGCCTGGGGCTCGAGGGTCTCCATTAAAAAGCGATTGCCGGGTTGATCCATGGGGATATACCAGTCTCCTTTGGCGAAAGAGATGGATTGCTTTTGCCAATTCAAGGTGGTAATGGTATTGGCATGATGTCCTTCGTACGGACGAGCTGCGGTGGTGTACTCTTCAATACGGTACACCTCTACTTCGAGGGTGCTGTCTAGCGACAGCCTTCGCATATGAATACCGTTGGCTTGTAAGCGCTCGATCACCTTCCACCAGCCCTGCGGAATAATATAGGCCTTGGGAGTGGTGATGATGCGTTCCGGAACATAGTAACCGTAAATAGGCACGGTAGCGGTAAAGGGTTTGGTGCGGTCGTAGTAGAGGCGTGACTGTCCGCTGATGGCGCTGGGCTTGGTGCCTGATTCATATCCCTTGAACGTATAGTTCGTAAAGCGCGATTTGTCGAGACGCCAGCTGATCGGTAACGAAACGGCAGCGCTAACTCGTTTTTTGTTTTCTTCTCGTAACGAGCGAATGGTCTGTCCTTCTTTACCTGCATAGGCGATAAAGCATTCCATCAGGGCTTGGGTAGCCGCTACGCGCTGCGGATAGGGTTTTAGCATGTGCGTTTCTGGCACAAAGGCAAAACTGTGCCATAGCGTAGCGTAACCGCTGGTGTAGCGGGGGCTGTCCCAAAATTCGTTCCATCCTTTTTCGGGTTTATCTCCTCCGATGTTCACGTAAGGGATAAGGTCGTATCCTTTTGCTTTCATGGCACCATAGAGGGCGGGCTCGAAGGTCTCGTGCAGGTAAGCGCCCATCGATCCGCCTAACTTACTGTATTGCGAGGTTAGCAATGTCATTACGTGCTGGTAGCCGGCGCCATTGCTAACGTGATTGTCGATAAAGATATCCGGATCGCATTCCTGAAAGATCTTGCAGAAAGAAAAGGCCTCTTTTGAATCTAATTTTATAAAATCGCGATTCAGATCGAGGTTTTGCGAATTGCCCCGCGATCCGAATTCATCGGGCCCTTCTTGGTCTACGCGGTAGTAAGGACTGCGACGCAAACAGCCTCCAATGTTATAGACGGGAATAATGGCGAGTACCACGTTGTCGGGCCATGTTGTTTTTCCGGAAAGAATATCCTTTGCCAACAGCATGCTGGCATCGATGCCATCGGGCTCTCCGGGGTGAATACCGTTATTGATTAGGATAATGATCTTTCCATCTTTTTTAGCTTGCCCAACCGTGCTATAGCCTTGCTGGCTGAGCAGCGCTAGGTGTAAGGGGTATCCGGCATCGGTGGGCCCCATGACCTGCAGCGTTACTTTTTTGCTGGCGCGATCCAATGCGGTCCACCACGAAATAATTTGCGCATAGGTGGGTGTCTGCGCTCCTTTCGAGGTTTCGTATACGGTGACGGGCAACGTGGGTTGGGCGATCATACAAAGGGGACCGCTTAAAAAAAGAAGACAATAAAAAATGCGCAGCATCGGCAAAAGGTTTTCATTAAAAGTAAGCAAAAGAAAAAGGCACCGGTGTGGTGCCTTCGTCAAAATAATATACAAAATCAGTGATGGAGTAACAAGAGAAAAGCAGTTACCGGCGTACAGCAGGTAGCGGGTATTTATTTGGTGGAATTGGCCTTACGCGCCAATTTGCTTTTCAGGTTGGCGGCCTTGTTTTTGTGAATGATGCCACGCTTGGCCAGTTTGTCGATCATG
>CAZZLP010000270.1:0-2330 GCA_964654705.1 uncultured Chitinophaga sp. | reverse complement strand
TTGGCAGGTCCAGATCATTGGTCGGTTCGTCGAGGATCAGAAAATGAGGATTACGAAACAATATCGACAGCAGGTGGAGTCTTCTTTTTTCGCCCCCGCTCAATTTGCTGATGTACGTATATTGTTTATCCGGATCAAAAAGGAATAACTGTAAAAACTGGGCAGCACTCATCGATCCGCCCGTGGCTAGCGGAAAGTGCTCGGCGATGTTTTTGACAAACTCAATTACCCTCAGCTCTTCTTTTAACTGTAGTCCCTGCTGCGAGTAGTTTCCAAACACGATGGTCTCTCCCACGTTGATCTTTCCGCTGTCGGCCGCTTCGATGCCTTGTATAATGTTGGTAAAGGTCGATTTGCCTACCCCATTGGCACCGATGATGCCGACCCGTTCTCCTTTTTTAAAGGTGTAGTCGAATCCTTTTAAGATAACGGTATCGCCGTAGCTTTTATAGATCTTCTTAAGCTCGATGATCTTTCCGCCCAACCGGCTCATTTTCATGGATAGTTGCAAGGAATCCTCCCGGGTTTGCTTCGAGGCCTTTTCGGCAATGGTATAGAAATTATCTTGCCGACTTTTGCTTTTGGTGGTACGCGCCTTAGGTTGCTTACGCATCCACTCTAGCTCCCTTCTAAACAAATTGCGGGCTTTGTCTACCGATGCTTTATCACTCTCTAGTCGAGCTGTCTTTTTTTCGAGGTAATTTTCATAATTGCCCTTGTATACGAAAAGTTCACTGCCGTCAAGCTCCCAGATCTCTTCACAGACGGCGTCTAAAAAATAGCGGTCATGCGTTACGAGGATCAAAGTGAGGTTCTCACGTTGTAAGAACTGTTCCATCCATTCGACCATGGTCACATCGAGGTGGTTCGTGGGCTCGTCCATGATCAACAGGCAATGTTTATGCTCAAAGCCAATATCGATTAGTGTTCGGGCCAACGCTATTCTTTTGCGTTGGCCACCACTCAGGGTGCCCATGGGCTGGCCAAGTTCCTTGATCTTTAGTCTGTCCAGTATCTGTTTTACTTTAGCATCCACATCCCAGGCACCTAACTCGTCCATGGCAATAATGGCGGCATTGAGCTGAGCCGTGTCGTTCGATGTGGTCGCCGCTTCGTAAGCTCGCACGGCATTCATCAACGGATGATCGTAAAAGAAGATCGTCTCGGCAACGGTCTGGTGGGGGTCAAAGACCGGTTCTTGCTCAAACAAGATCACATCGACTTCTTTGTTGATCCAAACCGTTCCGGTATCGGCGGTTTCTACCCCGGCCAGTATACGCAGCAGCGTAGACTTTCCCGATCCGTTACGGGCAATGAGTGCGATCTTGTCTCCCTGACTAATGTGAAAATTAATGGACGAAAAAAGCGGGTTGATGCCAAAACTCTTCGACAAATGCTCGACGCTTACAAAATGCATGACGCAAAGATAGGTCGTCAAGATGTCGAGGACTTGATAAATCTGCAGCGTGTGGGGCCGACTAACTGGCTATCAGCAGACAAAGCAGGATAGTGAGCATGACCAGGACTACGATCCGATATCGGGCCCAATTTCTCTCTCTCCATTTTTTTCGTATAGCGGTCTTTATCTCTTGTTGCCAAAGCAGATCATTGGCGTCGACCTTGGCCAATGGCAAGGCCAGCGTAGTAAAGAACGAATAGGAGAGAATCGTTGCCGCTTGTAATAAAAGTCTGGCTCCGGTCAGCACTGCTTCGGGATGGGCATAGGATTGCAAGGTGGCGATCTTCTCTTGGCCGAGCAGTGTTTTAATTTCAGTATGTAGCGTTTGCTGGTCTACTCGGTCGGGGTCTTGGGCCATCACTTTTTTTTCGAGTGCAATACAGGCTTTTATCCAAGTGGCCAGATCTGCCGTATCGATGGCAGTGGTGGTGCCTTGCGCCTTACGCAGCCAGCGGTCTTGTAAGAATTGTATTTTTTGGAGCGGGTCGCTCAGTACCTCATAGGCCTGTTGTATCTCTCTGAAGCGAACCGACAGACCCGGGTCGTTACCGGTTTTATCGGGGTGAAGGTCCAGCACGAGTTTCCTCCAGGCTTTTTTGATCTGTTCGGCCGTGGCACCGGGTGCTACCCCCAGCGTCTGGTAATGGTCTTTATATGCTGCGGGCAAGAATTACTTTTTTAGCGCATATACGCACTCGCCATTGATATAGGTGGCCAGCACCTTTGTCTGCAAAACATCCGTTCCTGTCGCGGTCATCAGGTCTTTATCACAAATGATAAAGTCGGCCCATTTTCCTTTTTCCAGACTTCCTTTTTTAGCCTCTTCAAAACTTCCTTTAGCTGCCCAGATAGTCATGCCTCTTAGCGTTTG
>CAZZLP010000269.1:0-2331 GCA_964654705.1 uncultured Chitinophaga sp. | reverse complement strand
TCACGCAGAAGGCCAGCTGCCGGCCGTGGAAGAACTGTTATTAACCTAGTACGTGATGACATTACCCGCAGGAGTCACGACCTTCTGATCCTGTTCCGAAGAGAGAACCACGGGAACAAACGTCTCGCGCTTGGCGGTGAACAAAATGGTAATCAAGGCAACCACCAGAAGAATTCCAATCACAACCAATGAATATTTCGCCAATGTCCAAAGCAGGCTACCCATGTCGGTAGCGTTCTTTGCGGCATACGCACCGACACCCGATGCAACCATCGTGCTGATGAAATCAGATCCCTCTCCTTCGCCTCCTCGCATTCTACGACGAGCCATTTGGTTTGTTAATACAGAACGACATTTCCTGCCGGCGTCACTTCCTTCTTGTCACCCTCCTTGGAAGGAGCCACCGGAACGAACGTCTCGGTTCCGATGCGAAGGAGTCCAAGGACAACGTAGAGCGCAACAAGGATTCCGACCACGACAAGGACATACTTGAAGAGCGTCATCACGAGCGCCTGAAAGTTGGGAGACTTCTTGGCGGCATACGAGCCAATCCCGGCCGAGACCATCGTGGTCAGATCAAGGAAACCTCCTTTCTTGGGTGCCATCTTGTTTGTGTATTCTCACGAAGAAATCTGCGGTTGACTGGCTGGCTTCTTGTCCATTCTCATTCATAAATGGAAGTTCTTCATGCGTCCATTGCGTTGCTTGCATCGATGGTCCTCGTGCTGGCGGGAATGGTTGGATGGCTCTACTGGCAGCAGACCCGCCTGTTTCAGAACATGAACAGCATCATCATGGTGATTGGCGAGCTTGCGCGCCCTCCTCCCGTGATTCCCGAGGAGGTTCCCTCTGCTCCTCCCTCGTCTCCGGAGGCAGAGCCGGAGGCAGAAAAAGAGGAGGACGATCGTGTGTCGGTCGAGGAAGAGTCGCCTGCTCCGGAGACAGTGACGGGTCCCCCGGAGCCGGTGGATCTGGATTCACTTCCGTCCAAGACCGTGAAGGAGCTTCGTGAGATGCTTACCAAACGCGGTATTCCGTTCGGCAAGGGCGACAACAAGTCCGCACTCATCGGCCTTTTAAAGGCAACCGCATAAAGACAAAGAGATGAAACTAATTTCGTTTGACGTGGGTCTGCGCAACCTGGCCTACTGTGTCCTTGAAGGCACAAACCGTCACGATGTTCGGATTCTGGATTGGAACATCATCGACATTTTGGGAGAACAGAGTGGATTGGACAATCCTCGGTGTTCTCGATGCACAGCAGCTGCAACGTGGCGTCACGCAACAGAGGGAACCCTTGCGTGTACGCGTCACAAACCCAAACAACGCAAACAGATCACCAAAGCCGAATTGTCCAAGAAGACACCGGCCGAACTCCAAGGGGAACTGGATCGGTGGGGACTTCGGTGCGAGTCCAAGCGCAAAGCCGATATGGTGACCATGCTGTATCGTCACGCACGCCAGAACACATGGCTTCGGTGCGTGAAGTCGGCCTTTTCAGGATCGGTGATTGATTTGGCGCCGGCCATTGTGACATCATTGGATCGTCGCGCAGAGGTGTGGAGAGGAGCCGACAAAGTCTGCTTTGAGAATCAGCCCGATCGCCGCATGTTCGCAGTCCAGGGCATGCTGCACATGTATTTTTGCTGCAGGGGGTTCACGTGCGAGGGTGTGTCGGCCACGCACAAACTCAACAACATCATTACAATCGACGACCGAGTGGATTCGTACAAGGGGCGCAAGAAGACGGGGATCCTACACGCAGAGGCCCTTGTCCCCGAGGTCTGGAAGGCACACCTTTTGAAGCACCCCAAAAAGGATGACCTGGCCGATTCCTTCCTCCAAGGGTTGTGGGTGATGGAACACTAGCGCGTTTCAACTTTCAGAACCCCCTCCATTCCAAGAAACAAGAATGGACGCCGACTTGCTCGTGAATCCGAAAATTGCGGGGGTTGCGGATTTGGAAACTGTGGACATTCCCGTGATTTCATTTGATGATGTTCCTGCTCCGTCTTCGTCTGCTCCTCCTCCCCCCAAACTTGTCCCGTCGTTTGAAGAGGCCGGTCCTCTCAAGATGGATGGAATGGACAATTTCAACGCAGATGCCTATTCGTTTCCGGCTCCGGCCAAGACGGTTCGCATGTCCGAAGACACTGTGCAGAAGGAGAAGTATGAGCTGCTTCGCAAGTTTGAGCGCCTGTCCAAACTTGGAGTTCCCATGCGCAAGCGCTTTACCATCGACAGTCCCCTGGAGGAGATGAAGATGGAGCTCGAGTTCATCAAGCGCGAGAAGGCGATGGACAGCACCATCAAGCAGTTCTCGGAGTGGTT
>CAZZLP010000268.1:0-2371 GCA_964654705.1 uncultured Chitinophaga sp. | reverse complement strand
AAAAATACCTTCAGGATATCGCCGGCATTAAACGGATAAGCCCCGAAGAAGAGGCAGAACTTTCACAAAAAATTAAGAGGGGATGCCAGCTCTCGCTACAGCGGCTGGCCAGTGCCAACCTGCGTTTCGTCGTCTCGGTGGCCAAGCAGTACCAACACCAGGGGCTGGCACTTTGCGATCTGATCAACGAAGGCAACCTGGGATTGGTCAAGGCAGCCGGTCGCTACGACGGTACCAAGGGTTTCAAGTTTATCTCGTACGCAGTTTGGTGGATCAGACAATCGATCTTGCTGGCTTTGGCAGAACATGGACGAATCGTACGAGTTCCTGTCAACAAAGTAAGCAGTGCGCAGCGAGTGCAAAAAACGTACGCCCATCTGGAACAACAACTCGAACGCGACCCCACCTTGCAAGAATTGGCTCATTGTATGCAGGTGAGCGAAGAAGAGATTAGAGCCTGTCTTTGCATCAATGTCAAGCACCAGAGCATCGACAGTCCGCTGGCAGAAGAGGAGAAGCTCGGGCTGAGCGAGATCCTCGAAGATAAAAATGCACTTCGCGCCGATCATCAACTCGAGGGAGTGGCCTCGCTACAGGTCGAGATACAACGCTGTCTGCAGACCCTTACCGACCGACAGCAGCGTATCTTATGCGTCTACTTCGGATTAAACAATACGACCCCCAAAAGCCTCGAAGAGATCGGAGCCGACTTGGGTATCAGCCGCGAACGGGTCAGACAGATCAAAGAGAAGTCGCTGGCCCGGCTGCAGCACGCCCATCGCTCGCATCTATTGCGGACCCATTTGGCCGGATAATCGACGAATGATAGTCGGATGATCGCGTCCGATGATCGCCCGATGCTTCGTATCTTTACTTCCCCTTATTTGTTATGTTCAACTCGTTACAGCAAAAACTCGAAACAGCCTTTAAGAACCTCAAAGGGCAGGGCCGTATTACCGAACTGAATGTAGCCACTACGATCAAAGAGATCCGAAGGGCACTGGTCGATGCCGACGTTAATTACAAGATCGCCAAGGAATTTACCGATAAGGTAAAAGAGAAGGCTCTGGGTGCCAAAGTAATCAATGCGGTCTCTCCCGGCCAGCTGATGACCAAGATCGTCAAAGATGAGCTGACCGCCCTGATGGGTGGTACCGAGGCCTTGTTGCAAGACAAAGGCAATCCCGCCATTATTCTGATTGCCGGTTTGCAGGGTAGCGGTAAAACCACCTTTAGCGGCAAGCTGGCCCATTACCTGAAGCAAAAAAGAGGGCTCAGCCCGCTGCTGGTGGCCGGCGACGTGTATCGTCCCGCGGCCATGGAACAACTAAGGGTACTGGGCGAGCAGATCGGTGTCGAAGTTTATATCGATGCGGCCAATCAAGATCCGGTCTCCATTGCCCGAGATGCCGTTAGCAAGGCCCGCAGCCTTAATAAAAATGTCATCGTCATCGATACGGCCGGTCGTTTGGCCGTAGACGAGGCCATGATGACCGAGGCAACCCGCATCAAAGAGGCCGTACAACCACAAGAGATCTTGTTCGTGGTCGACAGCATGACAGGGCAAGATGCCGTTAACACGGCCAAGGCCTTTAACGACCGACTCAACTTTACTGGAGTAGTACTTACCAAATTGGATGGCGATACACGCGGAGGTGCGGCGCTCTCTATTACCTACACGGTCAACAAGCCCATCAAGTTTACCAGCAATGGCGAAAAGATGGATACCCTCGATATTTTCTATCCCGAACGAATGGCACAGCGTATTCTGGGAATGGGAGATATTACTACCCTGGTCGAAAAAGCACAAGCACAGATCAGCGAAGAGGAGGCCAAAAAGCTCGAAGCCAAGATTAGAAAGAACAAATTCGACTTTGCCGATTTTAAAATGCAGCTCGAGCAACTCAAGAAGATGGGCGATATGAAAGAGATGCTGGCCATGATTCCGGGGGTAGGCAGCAAAGTCAAGGATCTCGACATCGACGAAAATTCATTCAAAGGAATCGAGGCCATGATCAATGCCATGACACCCACCGAAAGGTCGAACCCCGACCTTATAGATCTGAGCCGTAAAAAAAGGATCGCCAAAGGCAGCGGAAAAGACATTCAAGAGGTCAACAACTTTATGAAGCAGTTCGACCAGATGCGGGATATGATGAAGAATATGAACAAGTTGGGCGCCTTTGGCAAGATGATGCCCGGTATGAGGAGATAACCCAACGGCATAAAAAAACTTGCCTGATCGCCCGTCGCTGCCTATATTTGCACCCCGGTTTTTACCGGAATCAACATTTTTTGTTAACGCTGTTAAATTTTTATTTATGTCAGCCAAAATCCGTCTTCAAAGACACGGGTCTAAAAAAAGACCTTT
>CAZZLP010000267.1:0-2375 GCA_964654705.1 uncultured Chitinophaga sp. | reverse complement strand
TCGTTGTCGGTAATACCCTGCTCCGGGTCTATGGCGTTGGTGCCCAAAAAGCATACATCGGGCTTGATCTGCTTGATCTTAGCAATGGCTTCGGACCCCACTGTGATCTTGGAATTCTTAGAGATCTTATCGCCGATGAGGATCACCTCTATATGGGGGTGATGCATATACTCCAAAATGGCGGGGATGCTGCCGGAAATAAAAGTGGCCTTGAGGTGGGTCGGGAGCATGCGGGCCATTTCTACTATGGTGGTACCTCCGCTGGTCAGCACAAACATGCCATTTTCTAGCAGCGAAATGGCCTTTTGCGCAATGATCTTTTTCTTTTGCTGAGAGTAGACCGCGGCCGGGGGTAAAGAGACCTCATAGAAAGAAGATGAGAGGGCTCCTCCGTGTACTTTGATTACTTTCCCCTCGTCAGCAAGCTCTTGCAGGTCCCTTCGGATGGTGTCTTCAGAGACATGAATCTCCGAACACAAAAGGGATGACAAAACCTTATTGTGAAGATTTACCTTTTGCAGGATATAGGCCTGCCTTTCTTTCTTGAGCATTCGTTAGTTTCTGCGCTCAAAATAAGCAAAAAGCCGCAAGTAAACGCAAAAACCCGAAAAATTAAGACCAATAAATATAGCAAAATATTGATTTATAGCTTATTCTATAATCTCCGACTTAGATTTTGGTCTTTTGCTCTCCAGCCAACGAAAGTTGGGCAGTCTCATTTGCAGCGGGTCCTTTTGACCAATTGGCCAGATGGTGCCAGTCACTTCGCTTCTGAGCACGATCTTTTGCAATTCTTTTTTAAGCAGGTAAATATCAATGATATCGCTTTTTGACTCATTGATACCGGTGTAGGCGCTGTCTTCGTCTTGTATGTAGTAGATGGTCTTGGCTTCGGCAAGGGCGCGCACCGAGTCTAACTCACCGCCAGAAAAATATCCATCCATTCTAATAGAGGCGATCTGGTTATACAGACCCGGTTCTTGTTGCTGAACGAGCATACTGTTTTCGAACACCATTAATCGGTCTGGCTTTTTATTTTTGGTAAATAGTAAGACGGTATCACCGGTAATCTGGCTTCCGTTCGACCAAATGACCGGGTCTGAATAAAGACGATAAGCAGAATCTTTGTAAGAGTAAAAAAGACTGTCGCAAACGGCCTGCAATGAATCAGAGAAGATACGAACATGATGAAAAGCCTCCAAAAAACGGTCGCTGCTGTCCTTTGTCGCAGCGGTACTCTTCTTTTTCAGTACCGTGCTGTCCTTTTTGACGGCGACACTATCCTTTGATGCCTTTACATTCGGTTTATCAAATTCGCTCTGCTTACCCGAATAGATGGTATCGGCCGTAACATAAATGGAGTCCTTCTCTTGTTCTATGATCAGCAAGGGTTTTTTGGTAGCAAGAAATCTCTCTTTTTTATTATCCCTGAACACTTCGCCCGCCAAAAGAGTAGTTCCTTGCGTGGTATCGACAATGACCACATTACCGGCTGCTTGCGAGGTGCCCGAACTGTCGTCGAAGGCCACCCTGTCACCGATAATGGTGGTGGCGCCGTCTTTGATAACAGGTCGCTTGCCAAATTCGGCCTTTCCGGTGGTGGTAGAGTAAAAGCCGTCGGTGGTTACGATGCTTCTTCCGGAGCTGTCCACGATGCGGGTCTTGGCAATAAAGCGATTGGTTTGCGTACCGGTATTATAAAGAAGAGAATCCGTACGAATTTCGTAGGCAGGGTCTTTTAAATAAACTTCATTTTTAAAATAGACATCTTTTAGCGAGGCGTAGTAATAGCCTTCCTTGCTGGTGAGTATGGTCTTTTTATTAACGAGTCTTCCTCCTTTGGTATAGATGCCGATATCTTTGTTCAGATCGTACTCCAATTCTGGTGTCGTTAGTTGTGCTTTACCGTCAAAGAGTTTTACTCCGCCATCTAGATAAGCTATCTTTTTATCGATCAGATAGCGGAGATGTTTGGCATATACGTTAATGCTGTCGCTGTCTTTGATGTGTACATTGCTCCAGGCTTCGAAAAGATCGCTGCTGTTGTTGAGTATGCAACTGTCACAGAAGAATAGCGTCTTGCCTTGTTTTAGTTTTACATTACCTGCCAGTATCTGCAAGGTGGTGCTGTCGTTCGTTTTAAGAAGGGTCAATCGTTCGGCCCCTACGATCTGTACCCGGTTACTGTCTTCTAAAGAGGGGAGTGTTCCGGAAAGGGGAGCGACAGGCGGTTGTGCTTGCAACGAACCCCAGAATGCCAACAGCATCATAACGGCCAACAAGCCGCTGTAACAGCGAAATGCCTTATTGTTTATCATGGCCGGGGTCAGGAAGGGCAGTCTTTTTTGCTGGCGAGCTTAAGGGAGTCGATTTGT
>CAZZLP010000266.1:0-2380 GCA_964654705.1 uncultured Chitinophaga sp. | reverse complement strand
TATTATCTCTTTTGGGCCGTTTCGTTGTTGGCACTTTTTTCTTTTCAGTGCAGCAAAGAAGCCGGTTATGCTGCGTTTACAGGAAAGATTGTGCTCGAAGGCATTTGCGGGAGAACGGTAGTCGCAATTACTTCGGGGGATCTGGCCGAGCTTCCTGCCAATACCGATGCTGCATCATGGCAGGACCCCACCACCGGCATCTCCTATCAAGACGTATTTTTGATTGCCAATATTTGCCAGCTACAACCTGTGTTAAAGAAAGACGATAGCATCACTTTTCGAGTACATCCGCAACCCGATACGACTTGCATAACTTGTTTGGCCTATTCTCCTGCTCCCACTCAGAAATTACCGATCGAGATTTTTTCACATAGTCCAAGAAGGTAATCTCGTCTGATTTTATTCATCTTTTATTTCTACTACCAATAAATACGAGGGTGGCGTAGGCAGCTTTTGCAGCCGATTGATCCACTGTTGCTGTATGCTTTTCTTTATGCTGCCCGAGCGCTTGTAGTGCTCAGGGCTGCACAAGCATCCCAGCGAAGGCGTTAAAGGATAATAGGGTTCGTTCTTGTAATAAACAGTGGGAATGGTCGTTCCATGGGCGATGATCTCGCTTCTACCCAGCTGGCCGGCCGTATATGATTCCCAAAGGGCAGGCACGGTAGCATAAGGGCCCAGTAAGGCCGCATACTGCGACCTTGCATGGGTGGTATCGGTAAAGAACATACCGGTGTTTCCGGTTTCGTAGGGCATCACCAGTTGCAGATTCGTAGTGGGGCCTATCCAAGAGTTGGTGCTGCTGGCGAGCCCCACGATCTTGTACAAGCCTTGGGGAGTATTGCCATTGGTCAAAAAATATGGAAGGTTGGTTACAGAGCGTGCCAGTTGCGGATAGCGAGCTATTTGTTGCCGCTTATTCTTTATCCAGTTGCCACCTTGATCCCTTATCATTAAAAAACCAGGCTTATTACGGTTGCGGTATTGCACGCTAACGATCAGCGATTGGCCGGGCAATAGCGGGTATTGCATAAGCGCATCGAGTGTGATCGAAGAAGGCTTTTGCAGGCTCCATTGTTCAAACGCCTTGTAATAGGGAGATCCATAAAAAGAGTCGCTTTCGCTCAATGGCATTTTACCGGGCTCCATCCCAGCGGCTTTGAGATGTACCAATAAAAGGGCTTTTATCTTTTCGGTTTTTGCAAAAGGCAGTAGTTGTTGTAACGATTGAAGATCCTGACCCGGATACAAGCTATACCAGGTCTGCAATAGTGTCCATTGCAGATCGGCGTTCAGTCGCGCAAAGTGTTTGGTGAACTCGGGCCATCGGTCGCTAAATTTTTTGGGGCGGTATTGCATGAGCTCCATGGCCCAGCCTGCCGATCGCCAGCGAGCAGCTACACTATCGTGAAAGGGCAATGGCATGGTTTGATTGACCATGACCCTTAACTCGCGTGTCTTGCTGTGTTGTGCTTGCCGTTGCGTAAACAAACGGACTTGTTGTGCAGGGCAGATGCCGGCCCAGCAATAAATGGCGAAAAGGAGAAGCAAGGTGGGTTTCATGGTGCGGGATCAGCCCGTAAGTTATTGCGCGTTATTAATATAAAAAACCAAACGCCCAAAGGGGTAAAATTTCTTTGGTGCCAGTTTCAATGCCATCCTTCACCATCCAAGAGTTAGGAGTTAATTTTATCTGCTGTTTTTTCTTGGCACTGCCTCCAATTTCAAAGGTGTACTGACTATCTACAAAAAAGTCGCCCTTTTTGGGAGCTTCCACTTGGTGTTTGGGGCAGACCATGGAGTGAAAGAAAGTTTCCCGTACGCTACCAGGGTTTGCGCTTTCTTTAGCCAGTGCAAATAAGAGCGTTGTGTTTTGCAGAAATATTTTCTCCGGCTTTTGAAGAGTAGCGGTACTTTTTCCTGCCGGATAAAGGAGTGAAATAATTTTTGCCTGCTCTAAATAGTGCAGATAGGCGTTGATTGAATTTCTGTGTAGCTGTGTTTTTTCACCCAGTTCCTTGATGTTGGGCTTAAACGGCACCTGTCCTGCAATTACCTCCACCAATTGCAGCATTTTTTTTGCATTCCTGATGTCAAAAGTTGGCAGTTCTGCCATATCAATTTCTACGATCGTCCGCACCACTTGATTTATTCGCTGATACAGTGATTCCGGGTGTTGTACACCAAAAGGGTAGTAGCCTTGTTTCAGATAATCAGAAAAATATTCAAGTGGATGAAATTTTTCACCCAGTAATTGGCCGTAAGATTCAGGTTGAAGGAGAATTTCTTTCAGGGAAAGAGCTGGAAAATTTACTATCCCTTTCATGATTAAGTATTCCCTAAAAGAAAGGCCCGGTAGATCGTAAAGAAGTGCTCTTCT
>CAZZLP010000265.1:0-2399 GCA_964654705.1 uncultured Chitinophaga sp. | reverse complement strand
AGTGCCACGCCTAACTCCATTCCCAGCTATTATATAATCAGAGATCTCGCTAACAATAAGGTCAAAGTTCATTTTACCGCTCCCTACAATGGCTATGTGACTTGGGTAATTGCCGAGTAATCAACAACAGTATTTCTTAACTCAAAACCATATAAACAAACATCCATGAAACAAAACAGAATCGTGGCAGCCGCAGTGCTGCTGCTATCAGGAATCGGCTTTAATGCCATGGCGCAGTCTCCGAACATCCAAAAAGAACTCCGATTGGTCAATCCGGCCTCGGGCAGTGGATATGTCGGATTAAAAGCAGCATCGGGAACGGCAACTTACACGCTTACATTGCCGGCAGGAGCACCAGCCGCCAATCAAGTGCTGTCCGTGGCGGGTATTAGTGGCGGAGCAGTGAGTTTGACCTGGAACTCACCGGATGCAACCGGCTGGTCGCTTACCGGTAATGCAGGCACGACCTCCTCTACTTTTTTAGGAACGCTCGATGCACAACCACTGGTCATTAAAACAAACAATGCCACCAGAATGACCATCGGCTCTACGGGCTCCGTAAGCATCAATGCACTTTCGGGTGCCGTAGGAGCTGCCTCTTCTACCACCAACGAAGGGGTTATTATAGCCGATAACAACGGCGTGTTGTCAAAAGCCAGCTATTCCTCGCTGGTGGCGGCAGGCTTATTGGCCAGCACCGCAGGCGTAACAGTAGGCGGCCCTCTTACCGTAAGCGGATTATTGACCGCCAATAACGGAGGGACTATCTCTGGTACGCTCAACCTGACCGGCAGCAGCCCGCTACAACTGAACGGATCAGGTGGGAACGCAGGAGAGATCCTTCAATCCAATGGCGCAGGTGCCGCCCCCACTTGGAGCAATGCCTATGTGAAAGGAAGAGGGTTGGTCAGCGTAACTGCCAATGAGTCAGCAGTAGTAGCAGCCGCCACTATCGATGCCAATGATGCGATCAGCGTTACCCTCGAAGGTACTGCGGCCGATATGCCTATCCCCTCTTACTACGTGGTCAGAAACCCCACTGTAGGTTTTACGATTTACTTCTCTGCCCCTTTTACCGGTAGCTGCAACTGGAGTATCATCAACCAATAAAAAATTAGATGCAAACCAAGATCAACTTCGTCGTTGTGTTTTTCCTGCTGGCCCTCTTGCTGGGGCCGGCAGGTTTTCTTACCCCATTGCTATACGGGCAAAACTACCGACCCAGCACACAAAAAGAACTCCGGGTGTTTGATCCGGTCAATCCCGTCAATGGCAATATTGGTCTCCGGGTAGCAACAGGTACCTCCTCATACACGATGGTGCTGCCCTCTACCCTTCCGGCTGCCAACCAAATACTGGCCGTCAACACCATTGCCTCTGGTATTGCCACGCTGCGTTGGGTTACTGCCACTTCGAGCACCGGAACCGGCGCTAACGGACAAGTTACTTTCTGGAGTGGAACCAACACATTTTCAGGAAGCAATAACCTTTTTTGGGATGCAAGCGGTAATAGACTGGGAATCGGAACAATAAACCCATCAGGTAAACTAAGCATCAATGAACCGGGTATAGTCGATCTGGATGTGAACATGACAGCCCGCGGAGCCGATAACAAAAAATCTCAATTGACATTTGAGGTAAAAAATGCAAGCTCCAGCACGATCGGCAGCTCCATTGGCAGTGACGGAGGCAGAAACGGGGGGCTCATACTAAATGGCAACACCAACAATATTGCCACATCGGCTCCACAAGTCTATTTAAGTGGTGCAGGAGAACTTTTTATCAATCCAAGTTTTACCGGCGGGGGAACTGTAACCGACAATGGGAATTATAATTTACAGGTAATCGGAGACATTTTTGCCAGGTCCGCAAGGTTTACCAACGTATCCAACAATGGATACTTCCAGCCGTTAAGCCTGACCAATGATGGCACCCTTACCACAGCTACTTCGGACATTCGTCTGAAGAAAAATATTGAGACCATACCCCATGCACTCGAAAAAGTAATGGCCATGCGAGGGGTTACCTTTAATTGGAAAGACAGCTCTATGCCTAAACGAATGATGGGGATGATCGCCCAAGAGGTACTGCAGGTGGCACCCGAGCTGGTCTTTCAAAATCAACGCGATGGCCATTACGGGATCAACTATGGAGAGACCTCCGGTTTACTCATAGAGGCGATCAAAGAGCAGCAAAAAACCATTCAGGAGCTAAGTAAGGCTTTGGCCAAACAAGGCCAAGAGATGATGATCCTTCTAAAAGAGGTCAATACCCTAAAACAGCAAGTAAAAGCTAAACTGTAAAGCACCCGATAAGAAATATACTTTTTATACTGATAGTAATGGCAAGCAACGAGCTGCGATAAAAGATACAAGCGGTAAGGAGAGCAGGCAAGAATT
>CAZZLP010000264.1:0-2406 GCA_964654705.1 uncultured Chitinophaga sp. | reverse complement strand
TAACTATACGAGCAAAGATCGGTTGGCTATTCGTGGGGGCTCTAATGGCGGGTTATTGGTAGGGGCTTGTATGACGCAGCGCCCTGATCTTTTCAAGGTCGCACTTCCTGCCGTGGGAGTTCTCGATATGTTGCGCTATCATCTTTTTACCATCGGATGGGCCTGGGCCGTAGAGTATGGCCGCAGCGATAATGCCGAGCAGTTCAAGTATCTTATCAACTATTCTCCATTGCATCAGATCAAGGATGGGGTAGCTTATCCTGCCACGCTTATTACCACCGCCGATCATGATGACAGGGTGGTACCCGCGCACTCCTTTAAATTCGCAGCCCGCTTGCAAGAGGCCCACCGAGGCGATGCTCCTGTTTTAATTCGGATCGAGACCAAGGCTGGTCATGGTGCGGGTAAACCCACCAGTAAACAGATCGAAGAGGCGGCCGATATTTGGAGTTTTGTTATGCAGCAATTTGGGATGAAGGGGTGATAGCCACAGATCGGTAATATTTTGTAAAGTCGAAAGGCGTTTGTAAATTTAGAAAAACCAAATAGCATGCTTAAAGTAAAATCATACGTTTTAACGATGCTTCTGGCGGTCCTTCTTATTACGACCACCTCTTCGGTGCCTGCACCTAAGCCAGCCTCCTCAAATTTATCGGTCAAAGAAATGCGCTCGCTGGTAAAGCAGCAAACTGGTACCGATCTAACGCTGAAAGAAAGGATAGCCTTCAAAGTTTTTAATAAGAAGATCAATAATGCTCTTAACAAGGCCACTCCTCCCGGTGGGCAAAAAAGCCATACGGCAGCCATACTATTGGCCTTGTTCGTGGGCGGTCTTGGTGTTCATCGATTTTACTTGGGCTACACCTGGCAGGGCGTGGTTCAGTTACTTACGCTGGGTGGTTTAGGGGTTTGGGCCCTGATTGATCTTATCCGCATCATTACGGGAGATCTGCAGCCGAAAGATGGATCCTACTCCTCTAAGAACTAGACGGCGAAGTAGTCGAACGCATCATTGCCTCCGATAGGGTCCTATTTCTTTTGGCTACAGACATTTTTTACTGAGGGATTGGCTCCACGATCTTTTCCATCAGCCAGGGTTGCCCATTGGTGGATAGGCCCTCGATCACAATGCGAAAACGTTTGGTACGATCGCTGTTAAAGAACTCGATGGGCAGACGGCCCCGCTCTCCATCTAAAAACAAATTAGAGCGCCAAAAAAGGGTAACCCGGCCATCAGGCTTGCCTTTTAGCGAGGGGTCTTTTTCGTAGTTGAGCTCAGGATACGATTGGATAGAAGTGTAGCCTGTAAACGTTACGGCATTTCCATTGGAGGCTTTGAGCAGCTCTGGTTTTTTGGTATAAATAGCCAGTGCCCCGCCCGGACCACCTCCCTGGGCCGCCGTAAAACTGCTAAACAACTTGACCAATGCAATTTCGGAGGCGGGAACGGTCAGTAAGATATCGGCGTCCACTTCGACTTCATTAAGATAAATGGCCATAGGAGGATTACCCATACTGCTGGCGCTGGGAAGTTGTCTGTAAAAGATCCGATACTTGGTAGGATCGTTGCGGGGATCAAACCCGCCCGATTGACTCGGGTCGGGTGGCGACTTCGAATAATCGGGGTCCACCACTTGTAGTCCGGGAACCCTAAACCGTAAGTACTCGAAAATATTGGGATAGGTAGTGGCTTCGTCGTTATTGACCAGATCGATCACGCGCTCTACAAAGGCATCCGTTTCAAATGCACCTCGTGTATATTCTTCTTGTAACTTCTCGAGCGGCGATTTTACGCGGGTCTTGATGGTAACCCCTTCGAGCATCACACCCTCTGCTTCTCGGACAAACTCTTCCATTTTCTTTAACCAAGCTGCATCGCCTTGGGGCAAAGGAGAGGGCGATAAGGTCATCTCCGGGTGCTTGACCGTCGTTGCCAAGGTAAGTGGTGGCAACGATGTTTGGTCGAGACGGATATCGATAGGTCTGGATTTTTTTGGTGGTCGATGCTCTGCGAAAATAAGTCGGGCCGCACCAAAGAATAAAAGTGAGTCGATGGTAAATTGACCGCGTTGATCTGTTTGTGTAAAGAGGATGTTGTTGCGAATACGCGGGGCCGATAATACGACAATGAGTTTTGCATTGGCCAGCGGCTGGCGGGTATCTTTAAAGAAGGCTTGTCCCTTAACGGTAATGTATCCTTTTTTATCGGTACTCCTGGTCGGTGGCGACACCACAGCAGCCGGGAACTCATTTTTTGATGAAGTCAACAGTAGCAAATCGAGTCCGATACTGGCACTGTCGGCCGTGGTATTAAAATACCAATCCGGACGAACTACTTCTTCTTTTAATGCAGAAAGCAGAAGGCGCTGTGCCACGAGCGAGGGTCGACCATAATGACCACCGTCA
>CAZZLP010000263.1:0-2444 GCA_964654705.1 uncultured Chitinophaga sp. | reverse complement strand
GGTCGAACTACTTCTTCTTTTAATGCAGAAAGCAGAAGGCTCTGTGCCACGAGCGAGGGGCGACCATAATGACCACCGTCAAGGTCCGCATCGGTAACGGCGATCGATATGCTGCCTTGCAATGAATCGGGCCATTGCAGCGTCCATTTATTTTTTGCCTTGCGTGCTAACGAGATCGTATCGGTTTGCAACGAGAAGGTCGATCGGTATTCATGATTGTTGACAAAGACATTTCGGGTTACAAGAAGAGCATCATTGGTATCTGTAACAGCGATGGTTAAAATGCCCGAAGCGAGTTGTTTTGTTCTAAGCACGCCTTGCAGGGTATTGACCTTCGAGGAAAGCGGTAACCGAAATACTTCTTGCTCCTCCATTTTTCCGGTAATCCATCTTCCTCGTAAGAGCGGATCCTTTTCGGTACTGGTCAATTCAAATAAAAACCCCTCGGGATGATCGATCAATGCGAGAACGTTGCCGGTCGATCTTACCGGCCCCAGCGGCTGCCGCCTTATACTTCCTTGCTCTACCCATTGCGCGTAGTAGGTCTGGCCGGGCTCGGGGCGCAGATAAAATTCTCCCATACCCTGATGCCAGGTTGAAAATGAGGTAATGATGTTGCCTTGCGCGTTTTGGATAGTGCCCGATAGTGTCGCGGGCGTTCCACGGTTATCGAGGGCCTTAAATGCTATATGTGATTCGATGCCCTCTACCAGCGTACCACTTTCGGGATAAAAGAAAAGTTGATAATTTGCTGCGAAGGCGGTATTGGGTCGTGGCATCGTCTCTTTTCCGATAATGTATACGAGGGTTTGAAAAGGAATCAGGGTCGACTCCTCGGTAAAAGCCCGAATATAATACCAGCCCGTAGCAATAGTAGATGGTAGAATAAATTGTCCGCTGGTAACCCCCAGCGCCACCGGAAACTGATGGCGCAAGCAAAGTGAATCTTCTTTCCATAATTCCGCTTGCAAGGTAGAGCCTACCGGTGTGGCTTTGGGAGCGCTCAGGTAGGCATTGAACCAGATGGTTTCGCCTCTTGCATAGACCGAACGGTCAAGTTGCAGAAGGATCTTTACTTGCTGCGAAGATGCCAAAGCAGGTTTTGACAGGGAAGGGTTCGGTAATGAAGGTGATTGTGCATTCAGCCTGCTCTGGGGCATCCCCAGTAAGAGCATCATAAGCGCCAAGAATATCCTGTAACTAGTGATGTCAATAGGTATCGTGCCAATGAGCGTCCGTTTCGTCATCTTTACAAAGTTCGGGCATCAGCATGGGTTTTAACAATATAAATATTACTAGAATACCTCTCCAATATTTACAAAAATACCACGAGAGTGCTCTTTACCCCACGCATAGTCAACGCATAAATTCGTTTTTGAGTTTTTATTTAGTTGAATTCTGGCGCCAAGCCCATATCCGTAGGCAAACTTGTTAAATAGAGCACTAATTTGCCTGGCAAACGAAGATGTATTTATAAAAATGACACCTCCCAGTTTTTCATTTTTCGTTAGCGAGAAGCGGTATTCGGTCTCTGCGTAGGCCATCTGTCTATCTCTGAACCTGCCCTGAATATAGCCCCGGCCCGTATTGTAATTTTCGTCCCAACCCGTTGAGGGAAGCATTAGATAAAAGGGATTACCGGTCAATGTCAAATTATAGTAATTCCAGATCGCTATTGTATTTTTTGTGTACCTAGGAATAGCAAGGTAGCGGCGATATTCTAAAAGAAAAAAAGAAGACCGTGTTTCACCGGCTTTTGCAGAAAAGTTATTTCGATAGAGGCTATTTACATACCAGCCATCTTTAGGGGTTACCGGATTTTTTCTATCATCGAATAATAGGCGAAAAATCGGTCCAGCGGTCGTGGATTCATTAAAAAATCCGTATTGATCGAATGGAGTCAGTTGCCCGGGTAGTTTGTCTACCTGTATTACGCGCGTGTAGTGATCATAAAAAAAACCGACTCCTGCAAATAGATTTTTGTTGACCGATCTTAATAAGGTCTGATGAACTTTTAGGTAGGTATATTTTATTTCTCTTTCGTCTTTTCTCAATGTATTGATGCCAAGCCCATAGGTAACCGAGGGGTAGAGCATAGCCCGGAGATCGGTGATCCAATTCCAATTTTTATTTTTTGACCAGATGCTGGCTTGTACCGGTACTATCAGTTGTTTTCGTATTGTTCCGGTAATGCTGGTATTGATGAAGGAGAATTTCTGGGCTGTATCGGTCGGGGATCCAGTCCTGAAAACGATATTTGAGCTAATCAAGGCCGCCCAGCCCGTTTGTAGTGTGTAGCCGGCCGATGGCAGTACCACAATGTTGTAGCGGCGGGTAGAATCCTTTTTTTCTATCCTGTTTCTTGGCGGTTGGGCTTGTGTGGTATGGCAGGCCAAAACGATAGCCAAGAGCGTGAGTGGTCGCAACTGTGGTGGCACGGCTTA
>CAZZLP010000262.1:0-2465 GCA_964654705.1 uncultured Chitinophaga sp. | reverse complement strand
AGACCGGCTCGAGAAATTTTTTTTCGAGTGGTTGGTCCGGCTCTATTTTGTCTATCTCGGGATGCACCAGCTGCGGACGACCGTTAAAAAAACCAAGTCTTCCATAGACCAGGTAGGAATGACCGGGGACTATTATTTTCTGCACCCAGTTGATGCCCTGAAACCAGGCCAATTCGATCGTACCAGTGCGGTCCTTGAAGGTAACCAACAGTCTTTTACCCGCCCGTTGTCCTACCACTTCGCTGCCCACGACCACGCCTGCCAATTGCACGAACTCCATGTCGGGTTGCAATGACCCAATGGTATTGACCCGGGTGCGATCGATATGCCGATAAGGATAATACTCCAACAGGTCGCCGAATGTAAAAATGCCCAGCTCTTTTTTTAAAAGCTCGGCGCGCAGGGGCCCTACTCCTTTCAGGTATTCTATGGGAGTATCTAACAATGCTGCTGTTGACACCATGTCGCGCGTTGGTTATAGGGCACGATACTAATTTACTTTCCGATACAAAACTTACTAAAGATATAATCGAGTTGATCCTCGTTGGTAATCTCGCCTGTAATTTCGCCTAGGTAATGTAAACAGCGACGCAACTCGAGTGCCAAAAGATCGCCCGGAAGCGCATTGGCCAATCCCTTTTGCGCATCGAGCAACGCCTGATGCACTTCTTGGAGTGCCTGAAAATGACGAACATTGGTCACAATGGTATGCTCGGTATCGAGACGACCGGTTAGCACCTTTGCGACCATGGCATCAGTAAGATCTTTCAACCCCTGCTGCGTTTTGGCAGCGATCAGCAGAGCCTTATTCAGGTCGGGATGCTTCGACAACGAGGGGGCGCCTTCGGCCAGATCGCTTTTGTTGGCGACCAATAAATAACGCAAGCCCTCGGCAACAGCGCGTTGTTGCCAGGCAATAACTTCTTCTGCCGGCGCAGTTACATCAAAGACATACAGTACCAGATCGGCCGATCGCATTTTTTGTAAACTGCGTTCCATTCCCGCCGATTCGATCCGGTCATCGGTGTGTTCGCGTAATCCGGCGGTATCGATTAATCTGAACAAAATCCCTTCTATATTAAGCACCTCCTCGATCGTATCGCGGGTGGTACCCGGAATATCGCTGACCAGGGCCCGGTTCTCATTGAGCAAACTATTGAGCAAAGTCGACTTGCCCGCATTGGGCTTGCCGATAATGGCCACCGATACGCCGTTGCGTATGGCATTGCCCAGCTGAAAAGAGTGGAGCAACGTTGCGGCCGATCGTTCTAATTGCTCCAGTAGCGAACGGAGCTGGTCGCGCTCGGCGAACTCCACATCTTCTTGCGAAAAATCAAGTTCTAATTCGAGCAGTGCCGAGAACTGCAGCAGTTTTTCTCGGAGCGCAGAGAGTGCTTCAGAAAATCCTCCCTTCAATCCTTGCAAGGCCGTACGCTGCGCGGCACGAGTGCTTGCTGCAATAATATCGGCCACCGCTTCGGCCTGGGTCAGATCAAGCTTTCCTTTTAAAAAGGCACGCTGCGTAAACTCTCCCGGCCGGGCCAAACGGGCCCCTTCTGCCATACAAGCGGCCACGATCTCTTGCAATACATAGGGCGAGCCGTGACAACTGAATTCCACCACATCTTCGCCCGTATAGGAGCGTGGATTTTTATAAAGCGAGACTACTACTTCATCAAGGGTATGCGCTTGATGGGTCAATAATCCGACATGCAAGGTATGCGAAGCTTGATCGGATAATTTTTTAGACAAGAACAAGCGATCGGCAATAGAAAGGGCACTCGACCCGCTTAACCGAATAACGCCAATGGCCCCCACCCCCGGTGGCGTGGCGAGCGCTACGATGGTATCATCCCAACCCTGCAATTTGTTCATGAATGCAAAAGTAACTTAAAAAAAAAGTCCCCTGTAACAAGGGGACTTAAGAAGATGGTTCAAAAAAGGTTACTCTCCCTCTACGCGGAAGGTGATAGGCTGTTTGCGATAGGCTTTTACCTGACGACCGTTTTGAATGGCAGGGTTCCACTTGGGGCCACGCTTAATAACGCGCATGGCCTCTTCTTCCATTCCGTATCCGTGATTGGTAAGGGCACGCACATCACTGATGTTGCCTTCTTTGTCTACGACAAACTGAACCACGGTCGTATAAGTTCCTTCGGGAGCGCCATTATCGGTGGCTACTTGACCGTTGGCATTACGTTCGAGGTACTGACGCCATTTGCTGTCACCACCGGGAAAGCTGGCTTCGATCTCTACCTTGTCAAAGATCTTGTTGTCGTCGATCTTCTCTTCTACGATCTGCTTACCCTGATCGATGTCGACAGGAGCGGCCAGGCCTTCGTCCTTGATCCCTTCGACATTGACGACGTCGATCTTGGCCTCTTTCAGTTCCTCTTGCGGTGGTGGCGGTTTTTCTACCTCTTCGTCTTTTTTAATGACGGGGGGCGTAAACTGCTTCATCTCTA
>CAZZLP010000261.1:0-2468 GCA_964654705.1 uncultured Chitinophaga sp. | reverse complement strand
AAAGAGAGGATGCCCGTATGATGGTGGTGCATCGTCATACCGGTGTGATCGAGAATAAACACTTTAAGGATATCATCGATTATTTCGATGACAAGGATTGTTTTGTCGTTAACAATACCAAGGTGTTCCCGGCCCGTATGTATGGTCGTAAAGAAAAAACCGGTGCCAAGATCGAGGTATTCTTGTTGCGCGAACTCAATAAGCCCAACCGCCTCTGGGATGTGATCGTCGATCCGGCCCGTAAGATCAGGGTGGGCAATAAACTTTATTTTGGCGACCAAGAAGACCTGGTAGCCGAAGTGATCGACAACACTACCAGCCGTGGAAGAACCATTCGGTTCTTGTGGGAGGGTGATGAAGAAAGTTTCCGTGCTCAACTCGAAAAGCTGGGAGAAACTCCGCTGCCCAAATACATCAAGCGTAAACCAGAAGAAGAAGACAAAGAGCGCTACCAAACCGTTTATGCCAAACACGAGGGAGCCGTGGCCGCACCCACGGCCGGATTGCATTTTAGCCGAGAGCTGATCAAACGTCTCGAGATAAAAGGCGTTCGCTTTGCCGAGGTAACCCTGCATACCGGATTAGGTACCTTTCGCCCCATTGAAGTAGAAGATCTCAGCAAACATAAGATGGATGCCGAGTATTACCATATCGACGAAACGGCTTGCAAGATCGTTAACCGTGCCAAAGAATACGGTCATCGGGTCTGCTCTATCGGCACCACTACCATGCGAGCCATGGAGTCTTCGTTTACCGCTCAAAAATTATTGAAGTCTTCTGAAGGATGGACCAACATGTTCATTCATCCCCCTTACGAATTTAATATTGCCGACTCGCTGGTCACTAATTTTCATTTGCCAAAAACCAGTTTACTGATCATGACCTGCGCCTTCGCAGGATACGAGTTGGCCATGGAGGCTTACAAAAAAGCCATTAAAGACAAGTATCGCTTCTTTAGTTACGGCGATTCGTTGCTAATCATTTAAGCGTCTTTTCAGAGGGTAAGCGAAAATCGGGCAGCGACGCTGTCGAGGTCTTGCATTACTGTTTCCTCTATGGGAATGCCGTTCGCCACACGTTCTTCGTGGGCCAAGCGCTCCGGATCGCCGGGCACCAACACTTTCTCTCTTCCGGCAATGGGGGCGGATGTTCTGAATCCTTCGATCCAATCGTCCATGCTGCGCTTATACTCGTCGGTCGTTCTAAACGCATCGATACGAAGAGCGCCCAAAAAATGTCCGATGCCTTTTCCGGGTTGACGCGCGGGCAACGGCACGTAGGCCGGAAAAGGCGGTACCCATGGGGCATAATTGGCCCCGCTTAGCAAGGCAGAGAAAAGATCGACCACCGCCCCCAGGGCGTATCCCTTATGAGAGCCGTGATCGCGGTCGCTGCCCAGCGGCAATAAAGCCCCGCCTTTTTTTAAGATATGAGCATCGGTAGAAGCAAGTCCGTCTTTGTCTTGTACCCAACCAGAAGGTGTATGCTGGTTCTTTCGTTGCAAGATCTCCAGTTTTCCGTTGGCAGCTGTTGTGGTAGCCAGATCGGCCACAAAAGGGGGTTGTTTACCGGCCGGTGCCGCTACCGCAATGGGATTGGTGCCAAGCATCTTATCAGTAGAAAAGGTCGGTGCTACCAACGGACTGGCATTGGTCATGGCCATGCCGATCATATCGTGTTCCAGGGCCAACATGGCGTGATAGCCCGCAATTCCAAAATGATTGCTATTTTGTACACTTACCCAACCGGTACCGACTTGTTTTGCTTTTTCGATGGCAACCCGCATGGCCTCTTGAGCGACCACCAGCCCCAGCCCGCTGTCGCCGTCGATTACTGCCGTCGATGGGGTTTGATGCAGTATACGAATAGCAGGTGTCGCATTGATGCGGCCTGCCTCCAAGAGACGAACATAGCCGCTGAGTCTGGCCACTCCGTGCGAGTCAATGCCTCGCAGATCTGCCGCCAGTAAGGCCTCTGCGGCCATCGAGGCATGCACCGAAGAACAGCCCATCCTTGAAAAAACCGCCTCGGTAAATTTTTTTAAACGGACATAAGGTATTGCGGGGTGTGCCATGCTGCAAAGAAACAAATAAAAATGCCCCGGAGAGTAACCGGGGCATCGAAGAGGGTCATACGTTAAGCGAACGCGATCAGAACGGAAGATCGTCCGAATCCTCGGGACCACTGGCAGAACCTACACTGGCAGCAGAGGCTGCAGCCGCTTGAAAATTACCACCACCGGCCGATTCGCCACGACCGCCCAATAACTGAATGTCCTTGACACGCAACGAAAGAGAAGAACCAGGCGTACCATCGTTTCGTTGAAACGATCTTGCCTCGGGTTGCCCTTCGACATATACCTGTTTTCCTTTTACCAAATACTGTGACACAGCCGTGCGGTCTGTCCAATACGCACAGTCGACCCATGTGGTCTTCTCTTGCTGGTTACCTTGGCTGTCCCGATACTT
>CAZZLP010000260.1:0-2473 GCA_964654705.1 uncultured Chitinophaga sp. | reverse complement strand
TGCCCGTTTTTACGGGAGGGCAAAGATAAGCGCACCCCTTTATCCTTCCAAAACTTTTTGGCTTACGGGCTGCCTTACAGCACGCGCAATGAGCCAATTAGATATGCTGCCAAATCCTTAATTTAGCCCTCTCACAAGTTGCCATGCCACAAGACAAAAACCGACAGTTCATCGATTTTGAGAAGCCCATTAAAGAGCTGATCGAAGAGATCGCAGACCTCGAACAAAAGGCTGCGAAAGGTAAGGTCGATTACCAGCAGGTTATCGAAGACCTGCGCGCTCAGGTGTTGCAAAAGCGCAAGGCCCTGACGGGTCAGTTAAGCAGCTGGCAAAAGGTACAACTGAGCCGCCATCCCGATCGTCCCTATACGCTCAAGTACATCGAAAAAATGACCGAGAACTTTGTGGAGCTCTACGGAGATCGCAATGTAAAAGACGACAAGGCCATGGTAGGGGGATTCGCTTCGTTGGGTGGCCAGACCGTTATGATGATCGGGCAGCAAAAAGGAATCAACACCAAGACCAGACAGCTGCGCAATTTCGGCATGGCCAATCCTGAAGGCTATAGAAAGGCCCTGCGCTTAATGCGCTTGGCCGAGAAATTCAACAAGCCCGTTATTACCTTAATTGATACGCCCGGCGCCTTTCCGGGGCTGGAGGCCGAAGAAAGAGGACAAGGAGAGGCCATAGCCCGCAATATTTACGAGATGATCCGGCTTAAGGTACCGATTATCTGGGTGATTATCGGAGAGGGGGCCAGCGGTGGCGCGTTGGGTATTGGCGTAGGCGATCGCGTGTACATGATGGAAAATACCTGGTATACGGTCATTAGTCCGGAGAGTTGTTCTTCTATCTTATGGCGCAGCTGGGATAAAAAAGAAATTGCCGCCGATCAGTTACGGCTTACGGCCGATAAGATGCTTTCTTTTGGCTTAATTGATGGTATTATTCCCGAGCCACCCGGTGGCGCGCATTGGGATTACGACGAAGCGGCCCGTCTCTTAAAGGAACACCTGATTAAGGTACTCGCTTCGATCAAAGATATTCCGGCCGAAAAAAGGGTCAATGACCGCATTGAGAAATTCGGCAATATGGGATTTTGGGAGGAGGGGTAAGCGTTTCTTATTGAACAGATATAGTTACACTGATTAGTTGTAGTTTCATTGAATTATTGTAGCTCCATCACCGGCACTACGGTGCACCCTCTTTAATTTACTCCAGAAAATAGGTAACGCCTTGCCGGGCCACTTCGGTGTTGGCAAAGACCGCTTGTGCCTCGGTTTCAAATTCGCTGATACTTTCGTACTGGCTGCTAAAATGGCCTAGTAGTAGTTTTTTGACTGCTGCTTTTTGCGCCATCATCGCGGCTTGTTTGGCAGTAGAATGAAAGCGCAGCTCTGCCTTTTCGCGTTGGTCGTCGAGGTAGGTGGCTTCATGATAGATCAGGTCAAACCCGCTTATGCGCGGCAGCAGCGATTCGTTATACCGCGTATCGGCGCAATAGGCGTAGCGACGGGGTTGCCCTTGTGCGGCCAATCTTTTTCTGGTTACTGTTTTTTCGCAAAAGCTAAATCCATAGCAGGTAATTCGGTGATCGGTGGCAAAGCAACCAATCTCGATCTCTTCTGTTTCCAGCAGCATACCCGGGGCTGCGATCTCTTTTATATGCAGCGAAAAGGGCAGTCGGGTAGAGGCGACCTGCAGTTGCAACTCAATGATCTTTTTTAGTGGCGAAGGCCCGAATATATACAGGTCTTGTTGGCGGTTGAGCAACCCGAACGTGTTAATAAGTCCGATCAGTCCAAAGTAATGATCGCCGTGCAAGTGCGAAATAAAAATATGAGAAATGCGGCTGTACTTTATCTTGTAGCGCATCAGTTGCATTTGAGTGCCCTCACCGCAATCAACAAGATATTTTTGCCCGTCCACGTTAATTAGCTGACTAGTGGGGAGTCGCTCGTAGGCGGGTACCGCCGAATTATTGCCAAGTATGGTAACGGAGAACATAGGGTCAATTATCAGAAAATTCGTTATCGAGTAATTCTCTTTCGATCTCTTCCATTTGCACAATGTCCCAAGCCTCGCTCTCGGTGGGTGTGCAATTCATTAGTTCTAGCAATTCTTCTTTTTCTAGTGCCGCCTCGATGCTTTTATTAAGTTCGCAGATCACAAATGAGCAGTGATGTTCGTAAAATCGTTGCTGCAAGTTCAACAATTCTTTGGCGGCGGACAACTCGAGCGAACTGACCTCCGTCATCTTGAGTACGATATTGGCCGGTGTGTCAGACGATTTAACATCCCGCTGCAGGTAAGGCATCAGTTTTTGGCTCAACTCGGCTGCCATAGTAGCAGTAAAAAGGTCGACAACCGGGCTTACCACAAAAAAACGCTCTTTGGTATCGATTTTGACTTGCATAAAGAGGTGAACGTCCCGATTTTATTAACAGGGGTTTATAACCTACCGGGAACTGTT
>CAZZLP010000259.1:0-2498 GCA_964654705.1 uncultured Chitinophaga sp. | reverse complement strand
GCTTCGAAAAGAAAGAAACCAGCAAATCGAACAAGTGCTCCAAGAGTTGCTGCCCGAGGCCTTTGCCGTGGTAAAAGAAGCGGCCCGCCGTTTTAAAGAAAACACGAAGCTCGTTTCATCGGCCACAGACTTGGACCGTGACTTGAGCGTAAAAAGAAATTACATTACCATCGAGGGCAATCAGGCCATCTATCAAAACAGCTGGAGCGCTGCAGGCGCCACCATTACCTGGAACATGGTGCATTACGATGTGCAGCTGATCGGCGGTATTGTGTTACATCAGGGAAAGATCGCCGAGATGGCTACCGGAGAAGGAAAGACCTTGGTCTCTACCCTTCCCGCGTACCTGAACGCCCTGCCGGCCGAAGGGGTCCATCTGGTAACGGTCAATGACTACCTGGCCCGCCGTGACCAGGAATGGAACGGAACCCTCTTTGAGTGGCTGGGCATTACGGTAGATTGCATCGACAAGCATCAACCCAACAGCGAAGAGAGAAGAAAGGCCTACCTGGCCGACATTACCTACGGCACCAACAACGAATTCGGATTCGACTACCTGCGCGATAATATGGTGCACAACCCCGAAGAGATGGTGCAGCGCAAACATCATTTTGCGATGGTCGACGAAGTAGACTCGGTGTTGATCGATGATGCCAGAACCCCCTTGATCATATCAGGACCCGTGCCCAAAGGAGAGGATCAGCAATATCACATTCATAAACCCCGCATTCAGCAGCTGGTCGCTGAGCAAGAGAAGATCGTTCGCAACTGTCTTAACGAGGCCAAGCGACTGATCGCCGAAGGAAAAGACGATCCCAAAGAAGGCGGCCTGTTCTTGTTTAGGGCGCACCGGGGACTTCCTAAATACGGGCCGGTCATCAAATACCTGAGCGAACCGGGCGTCAGGGTCAAGATGCAAAAAGCAGAGAACTACTACTTACAAGATCAACAGCGATTGATGCATTTGGTAGACGAGGACCTGTTGTTTCATATAGACGAAAAGAACAATTCGGTAGAACTGACCGACAAAGGACTGGCTGCCATTACCCGCAGCGGGGAGGACCCCGATTTCTTTGTGCTTCCGGACATCGGAGTCAAATTGGCCGAGGTAGAAAAAAGCGGCAGCACTGCCGAAGAGTTGCTTCAGCAAAAAGAATCGTTGCTCAATGAGTACTCGCAAAAGGCCGATCGCATTCACACGGTACAGCAATTACTCAAAGCCTATACCCTTTTTGCAAAAGATGTGGAGTATGTAATCATTGATGGTGCCATCAAGATCGTCGATGAGCAGACCGGTCGTATTATGGAAGGGCGTCGCTACAGCGATGGTCTGCACCAGGCGCTGGAGGCCAAAGAGAACGTAAAGATCGAGGCCGCCACGCAGACCTATGCCACCATCACCTTGCAGAATTATTTTAGGATGTACCACAAGCTGGCCGGTATGACCGGTACGGCCGAGACCGAAGCCGCCGAACTTTGGAGCATCTACAAACTTGATGTGGTCAGCATCCCCACCCACCTGACCATGGTTCGTCAAGACCGAGATGATCTGGTATACAAGACAAAAAGAGAGAAATACAAAGCCGTTATAGATGAGATAGAGATGCTTCGCAATGCGGGACGTCCTTGTCTGGTCGGTACTACTTCGGTAGAAGTAAGCGAGCTGCTTAGCAGAATGCTGCAACAAAAAAAGATCCCGCACAACGTACTCAATGCCAAGCAGCATGCCCGCGAAGCACAGGTCGTAACCGAAGCGGGGCTGGCCGGAGCCGTGACCATTGCCACCAACATGGCCGGTCGGGGAACGGATATTAAACTGGGCCCCGGTGTTAAAGAGGCCGGCGGTCTTGCCATTATCGGAACCGAGCGCCACGAGAGCCGCCGGGTAGACAGACAGTTGCGCGGACGTGCCGGTCGCCAGGGAGATCCCGGCAGCAGCCAATTCTACGTGTCGCTCGAAGACGATCTGATGCGCATGTTCGGCAGTGAACGGATTGCCGGGCTCATGGACAAGTTGGGGTATCAAGAAGGTGATGTGATACAGCACAGCATGATCAGCAACAGCATTCAGCGGGCACAAAAGAAAGTAGAAGAAAATAATTTCGGTATCCGTAAGCGATTGTTGGAGTACGACGACGTCATGAACATGCAACGCAACGCGGTATACAAAAGACGCAACCATGCCTTGTTTGGTGACAGACTGGCCCTTGACATCGATACCGCTTTTGCCTCTATGGCCGAAGGACTAGTGGGATCGTTCCGGGAGCAGGGAGATTACGAAGGATTTAAAATGGCTTGTATCTTGAACTTCGGACTGGAGACATCCCTGACGGCTACCGCCTTTTTAAAAGACGATGCCGAGAAAGTAACCGATCAACTTTACCAAGAAGTGATTCGTCGCTACAACGAACACAAGAAATTATTACAACAGCAATCGGTTCCGGTATTTAAAAACATCAGGCTTACACAAGGACAACAAATAGAAAATGTAGTAGTAC
>CAZZLP010000258.1:0-2518 GCA_964654705.1 uncultured Chitinophaga sp. | reverse complement strand
AATGGTAAGGGCGGCAAACCATACCGCACGTGGAGGAGCGGGTGTAAAAGCATCCGGAAGTTGATTAACGAATACCATCAATGGATAGTTGACCCCGGTCAGGTTATTGATTCCAATAGAGGCATCGGTTTTCCACTTTTTGGTCAATTGCTTTCTATATCCGATCTTAAGATTAACGAGGGCATAAGCCTCTGTTGTGCGAACTGCAAATGCCTTAGGATTGTTGCTGATCTTTTCCATAGCATAAGAGAATCCCCCTTTATAGATTGCCGAAACCGTTGCATAGCCCCCAAAGGCAGCGTCAAGATCTACGCCGGCGGCTCCGCTAATACGGGGTGTTCCAAATACGGACAATCCGCTGTAATTAAATGTATCGAGCGTTGCCACCGTTGAACCTGTCACGAACTTAAAATTATCGCCATACGTAAAATCGGCTATGGCAAAATTCATAAAAGGGGTAAAGGATATCGAAGACCGTTTGCCCTGCTCCAGTGTCGTACACTTTATAGAAAACTCCACTCCCTGGTGGAGTTGCTCTCCCCCGTTAATGACATAACTATAGGCCGTCGCCGTGTTATTGAGAGGGACCGCTACAGAAGTCATCTTGTTAGTGAAGGTGGTCCGAAAAAAAGCCAATTGATATTGAAGGGCATTGCCCAACAAAGTTCCCTTTGATCCTAACTCAATTTGTGTTCCTTTTTCAGGGCGAAGCGACCCATTGACCCTAGCCGTTGCGGGCATGGGAGGATTGACAACCGTGGGGGTAGTAATAAAAAAATAGGAACTGACCGGGGCCTTGTAACCTGTACTAAACGATGCATACAATGAAAACCGCTTATCGAAGACCTTATTGACCGATAGGTAGGGAGAGAGCATGCCCTTGTAGACCGTATCAAATAAGGCCGGCCGGGTGGGCGTTGCCGAATTAAAGCGGTCATTTAACAAGATGCGCTGTCGATTGTAGCTAATGCCGGCCGTTAGCGATAGGTCTTTGGCAAAATTCAATGACCACTGGGTAAATAGTAAGGTAGGGCTTGTTACATATGCCGTATTGGAGGTAGCCGCATTGATAACCCAATAAGGTCTTGAAAAATTCCAACCCGTTGTAGAGGTGTCAAGCGGACTTTGCTTCATGCTGTATCCGACCACTTGAGCATCTTGACGCTGCAGCTCAATTCCCGTAATACCCGATAAGGTAATCGTAGGCGCAAGACTTTTACGGAAATCAAAACTGCTCCTTAGCCCATAGTTAATGCTTGACTTATCGGTCCAGCCACCGGCCGAACTTACATCGCTTCTAAAACCCGTACCAAAAACCGAAGTGGTATTACTGAGTTGTGTCGTCATCGCATATTGGTGCATAACGCCGGCCCGAAAAGTAGTAACATGGCTGTGCGCATTCCTTCGCAGGTACTCGATGTTTCCGGAATAGTCACCCGCGGCCCATTGCGAGGGGGTAAGTTCTCCCAGGCGCTCATCGTAACTATCAGAAAAGCCAATATAGGTACTCACACTTTGCCGATCCGAAGGTCTCGCTGTGTATAAAAAATTAACGAAATCCTTTTGAGACGCATTGTGCCAGGCAAATCCATCGGAACGCTGGTGCCCGTAATTTAAAAGCAACGCCGCTTTTTCGTTAGCTGAACGAAGCGTTGTAGTTGTGCGACGCAATCCATAATTGCCGACTTGAAGCTCTTGACCAAGGGTCGTTTTGCCATTTTCAGGAAGAACGGTCCACAGATTTATGGCGCCTGCAATGGCCTGCCCGTATAATGTACCCGCAGGACCTTTGACAAACTCTGCGTTTCCAATAGAACCAAAGTCTATATCGTCCATGGTAGTAATCCCTTCGGCATCGGTAACGGGAATTCCATTGAGATATACTTTGTACCCCTGCCCATCAAAATTACTACTAACCCCGCGGGTGCCACGGGCTCCATTGCCATAGCCTCGGATATTGAACTGTTGCCCTCCGGCTACGGAGCGTCTGTTCATCTGTACACCCGGAACATTCGTATGAATGGCATCATCAAAGAAGATACCCTGCCCTCTCTTTAGCTCTGTCAATGTTAGTTTGCTGATCGAATTGGCCTGGTATAGCAGCTCTTTGTTCTTAGCAGAAGTAGCTGTTACCTCCACATACTGTAAAAAGGTCGCATCGGGGAGTAGCTCGACCACCAGCGGCGAACAACTTTTAACGGTTTCGAAAAAACCAGTATACCCTACATAACTAACCGAAATCGCGCTGCCGGGAGCACAAACGGGCGTACAGCTTCCTCTTGCATCGGTGGTAAAGGCTTTGTTGTTATAAATGATTGTAGCGCCTGGCAACGGATTTTTCGAAGAACGATCCACAACTTGTATGATAATATTGTCTTGTGCAATAACTGTACTCATCGAGCACAGAATTGCACAGCAAAGTGCAATTTGTTTCATAAAAAAATTTGAGTAAACCGAAAGATGAAAACCTGGCTAAGACAAACTAACCTTGGGAGGAGGAATAAGGAGGGGTAATGCA
>CAZZLP010000257.1:0-2522 GCA_964654705.1 uncultured Chitinophaga sp. | reverse complement strand
TCAACTATTTATGGCACAAGTAAAAGATTTTTCGATCCAAGAGAAGCTGGTGTCTCTGGTCACCCTTCAGCAGATCGACAGTAAGCTCGACGAGATCAAGATCCTGAAAGGAGAGCTCCCAATGGAGGTGGCCGATCTGGAAGACGAGATCACCGGTTTGCATGCCCGTCTTACCCGTATCGAAGAAGAGGTGAACGGCGTTACAGAATTCATTGAGCAGCGCAAGCTGGCCATCAAGGCCGCCGAAGCGCAGATCGCCAAATACGAGAAACAAAGCGAGAATGTCAAGAACAACCGCGAGTACGAGGCCATCAACAAAGAGATCGAAATGCAACAGCTCGATGTAAAGCTGGCCGAGAAGCACATCAAGGATGCCACCGACGAGATCGCCGAAAAGGCCTTGTTGCTCGAGAAGGCAAAGAAGAATATCGCAGTAAAAGAAGGCGTGCTCTCGACCAAAAAAGAAGAACTGGAAAAGATTATCGTGGCCAACGAAAAAGAAGAAAAGCAATACAATAAACTGGCGGTCGAGGCCAAGCAACAGGTCGACACGCGTCTGCTCGCCAGCTACGAAAAGATCCGAGGCAATTATCGCAACGGGCTGGCCGTGGTGCCGGTAGAGCGGGATGCCTGCGGCGGTTGCTTCAATGCCATTCCCCCGCAAAAGCAAAGTGAGATTCGCCAACATAAAAAGATCATGATCTGCGAGAACTGCGGCCGTATTCTGGTCGACGAGGAATTGGCCAGCAGTACGCAACTGGCCTGAGCCCACTCATGATAATTCCGGTACACAGCCGGTCCGATCTCTTCGATACAACCTGATGGAGAATCCCGTTTTTTAAAAGCTGGATTTTTTGTGAAAGTCCCTTTCGTTTTTTGCCATTTGGTCTTTGTAATGGGCATAATTCCAACTAATTTGTGCCCATGCTCCTTCGTCTTTTTATTCAGAATTATGCCATTATCGACGAGCTCGAGATCGGGTTCTCTGCTAAATTCAGTGCCATTACCGGAGAAACGGGTGCCGGCAAATCTATTTTGATGGGCGCCTTGGGATTGATCTTGGGAGAGCGGGCGGATGCCTCGGTGCTGGGTAATAAAGAAAAAAAGCTCATCGTCGAAGGACAATTCGATGTGAGGCAAAAAAAAGCCGTCCAGGATTGGTTAAGCCGCGAAGAGCTCGATCAAGAAGGAGCACTGATTATTCGAAGAGAAATCGCAGTGGCCGGTAAGTCAAGGGCCTTTGTGAACGATACACCCGTTACCCTCTTACAGTTACAACAACTTTGTTCGTTGTTGGTAGACTTGCACCAGCAGTTCGATACGCTCGATCTCGAAGAGACCGGATTTCAGCGACAGGTGCTCGATGCATTGGCCGGACAGTTCTCTTTACTAGAAGAGTACCGAGAGCAATACCGATCGCTGCAGCAACTGCGTCAGGACTTGACTGCACTGACCGAGCAAAAGCGTATGCTTCAGGCACAGGCCGACTACGACCGGTTTCAGTTGGAGGAGCTCGACGAAGCTGCCTTTGTAGCCGGAGAGCTCGAAACGGCTGCTGCCGCATTAAAGACCCTCTCTCATGCCGAATCGATCCGCTCCACCCTACAACATCTTTCGCTTGCCTTGCTGACCGGAGAAGAGGCCTTGCTTTCTTCGCTCAAATCATTGATTAACGAATTAGCTGCTCAAAAAGAGTTTCATGCCGAGCTGCCCTTGCTCGAAGAGCGACTGCGCTCTTCGTATGTAGAGATACAAGATGTGGCCCGCGATCTTGAACGGCTCAGCGAAAAAGTACAATCCGATCCCTTGCGTATCGCACAGCTTAACGATCGGCTCTCGTTGGGGTATCGGCTTTGCAAAAAGCACCAGGTAGCTACCACCGATGAACTTTTGTTGCTTCAACAGGCGCTGAGAGAAAAATGTAAGGCCGTTATTGACATCGATCAAGAGCTGCACATAAAGCAACGCAAGACACAAGAGACCGAGCAAAAGGCAATGCAACTGGCCACGCAGTTATCGGTCGCAAGAAAAAAACAGATCGCTCCGCTCGAAAAAAAGGTCAATACCTTACTAAAACAAGTGGGTATGCCCGCCGCGCAGTTGCAGGTGCAGGTTACCTCTGGTGCGTTAGGTCGGGACGGACTCGACGAAGTGGCGTTTCTTTTTGATGCCAACCGGAGTGGACAATTTATGCCGTTGCGAAAAGTAGCCAGCGGAGGCGAGCTGAGCCGGCTGATGCTGTGCATCAAATCGCTGGTAGCGGCCTCGCTCGACCTGCCCACCATGATCTTTGACGAGATCGATACCGGCATTTCCGGCGAAGCGGCCAAGCAAGTGGGTCTCTTGCTTGGCGAGCTGGCTGCCAACCGTCAGGTGATCTGTATTACGCACCAGCCCCAGATCGCAGGCAAGGCACAATCTCATTTCTTTGTATACAAGCAGTTGGAGGGAGAGGGTCTTTCTGCGGCCATTACCCGTATCAAATTGCTTAAAAAAGAAGAACGGGTAGAAGTAATGGCCCG
>CAZZLP010000256.1:0-2522 GCA_964654705.1 uncultured Chitinophaga sp. | reverse complement strand
CATCTGACTCATAATCAGAGGGTCGTTGGTTCGATCCCAACAGGGTCCACTTATATACTTATGAAGAAACTTATCTATTTATCACTGTCGTTGCTGCTTTGCACCGCGGTGTTCGGACAAGACAATGCCAACGGTAAGAAAGCCAAGATCGACCTGTCGGGGCGGCCGGGCGATCACCTGATGATGCAACTTGGACATGCCAGATGGACCGGCGTGCCCGATACCATTGCCATGGGAGGATTATCCAAAACCTTCAATATCTATTTGATGATGGATTTTCCTTTTAAGAACAACCCCCAACTTAGCGTAGCTATCGGAGCCGGACTGGGCTCTGACCACATGATGTTCTCTAAGGTCAACGTGGGTCTTAAAGAAGGAGGCAACAAATTACCCTTTACCAATGTGCGCGATACCAATCACTTTAAAAAGACCAAGCTCGCTACCAATTATGTAGAGGCCCCTCTTGAGTTGCGCTATGCGGCTAACCCACAGACCGGAAAGGGATTAAAAGTAGCACTCGGCGTTAAAGTTGGTCAACTAATCAACGTGCATACCCGTAGCGCCAAGCTGCAAAATCGCAACGGAAATCTTATTAACGATTACGTAGTGAAAGAAAAAAGTTCGCGCTTTATTAACAGCACCCGACTCGCCGGTACCTTACGGGTAGGGCTGGGGCGTTTTACCATTTTTTCGAGCTACCAGTTAACTCCGGTAATCCGCGATGGATTTGGTCCTGCCGTGCGAACGTTCTCTACCGGTATTGCCATTAGTGGCCTTTGAGGTCTGCTCTTCTATGATCGACAAGCGGAATAAAATCGAAAGCGAGGAGCGGGCCGTGCTAATCGGACTGATCCAAAAAGATCAAACTGAAAGCCAGGCAAAGGAATACCTCGATGAATTGGCCTTTTTGGCCACCACCGCCGGCGCCGTTGCCGTTAAGACCTTTACGCAAAAGTTACCACACCCGGACAGTCGCACCTTTATCGGCAAAGGAAAACTCGAAGAGATCCGACAATATGTTGCCGGTAAAAATATTCGGATCGCCATCTTTGACGATGAACTTAGCGGCGCGCAGATCAACAATATCGAAAAGGAGCTCAATATAAAAACCATCGATCGCAGCGACCTGATTCTCGACATCTTTGCCCGTCGTGCCAAGACCGCACAAGCCAAGGCGCAAGTAGAGCTGGCCCAGTATCAATATATTTTACCCCGGCTTCGCGGTATGTGGAAACACCTCGAAAGACTAGGTGGAGGAATTGGTACTCGCGGACCCGGTGAGACCGAGATCGAGACCGACAGACGTATAGTGCGCGATAAGATTTCGCTGCTACGCAAACGACTCGCCGAAATTGACAAACAAGCCTTTACCCAACGCAAAGATCGTGGCGAATTTATTCGCGTGGCCCTGGTAGGATATACCAATGTCGGAAAATCGACACTCATGAATCTGCTGAGCAAACGAGATGTTTTCGCTGAGAACAAACTCTTTGCCACCCTCGACACCACCACCAGCAAGGTCGTGTACGATAATACGCCCTTTCTGCTTAGCGATACCGTAGGATTTATCAGAAAGTTGCCGCATCACCTCGTAGAAAGTTTTAAAAGCACCCTCGATGAAGTGCGCGAGGCCGATATCTTACTGCATGTCGTCGATATCTCGCATCCGCAATACGAAGACCAGATGGCCGTGGTCAATCAAACACTTGCTGAATTAGGTGCCCTTGATAAACCCGTGATCACGCTGTTCAATAAAATGGATCGTTACGAAGAGCTGACCTTCGATGAATGGCTGGAGGCCGGTACCAAGCAAGAGATTCTCAACGACCTTTACCAGCGCTGGCAAGAAGAGACCGGCGGAAAGGCCGTTTTTATTTCTGCTACTGCTAAACAAAACATAGACACGCTTCGCCAAACTATTTTGAAGCAGGTAAGGAGCTGCTACCGGATCCGTTACCCTTACAAGACGAATTTCTTTTACGGAGAGTAACCTTTTTATGCCCGATCAACTTACTGAATGGATCAAGGTGGCCGATCAGATCGATGCACTCCCCTTTAATGCAGAGAAGATCGCAGTGGTAACGGTCGGCGACCAACCCTACTGCATTGCTCGCTTTAAAGAGCGACTCTTTGGGTTTGCCTACCGCTGTCCGCATGCCGCCGTTCCCTTGTCGGATGGTTATATAGATGCACACGGAAATGTCGTCTGCCCCTTACATTTTTATAAATTCAGCATTTCTAGCGGACGCCATGTAAGCGGAGAGAGTTATTTCTTAAAGACCTGGCCCGTGGAATGTCGACCCGACGGCGTGTATATGGGTCTGCCCGCTGCTTCGCACGAAGAACCCCCCGGCACCTCTGCTTGTGCTTGACATCGAATTCAAAAAAATGACCCGGACGCTCGCCGGCAACCGCCAAAATCCCTATTTTTGCCCCCCGCTTTTGGCAGCCCGCTGCCCGAAGCGGACCGCTTCCGGCAACGGCAGCACACTCCTCCTTAGCTCAGTTGGTTAGAGCATCTG
>CAZZLP010000255.1:0-2533 GCA_964654705.1 uncultured Chitinophaga sp. | reverse complement strand
TGCTGGGGTGGATCCCCACCCTGGGTTTTTCTCAACTCCCAAAGACCAGCTCCGGTAAGATCGTTCGCTACAGTGATTTTTCGTCGCAGTGGATTCCTGCCCGCCATGTAGATGTATGGCTTCCGGAGGGATACGATTCTTCAAAAAAATATGCAGTCCTGTACATGCATGACGGGCAAATGCTTTTTGACAGCACCATTACCTGGAACCGACAAGAATGGGGAATCGATGAAACGCTGCAACGGCTCATGGACCAACGGCGAATACAAGAGGTAATCGTGATAGGTATTTGGAATGGTGGCATTAGACGGCATGCGGAATATTTTCCACAAGCTCCTTTTGCATCACTCACAAAAGAAGAACAAGAGAAGATATATACGTCTTACCGTGGCAATGGACAGTCGATCTTCTCGGGTATTGCTATTGCATCGGATCTTTATTTGAAGTTTTTGACCCAAGAACTCAAGCCCTTTATCGATAAGACCTATGCCACTCGTCCGCAACGTGAATACACGTTGGTAGCCGGTAGCAGTATGGGAGGGCTGATCTCCCTTTATGCCATCTGCGAATACCCCGAGGTATTTGGAGGTGCTGCCTGTCTTTCTACGCACTGGCCCGGCTTGTTTCAGGTAGAAAATAACCCCGTGCCCGCTGCCTTCTTTTCGTACATGAAAAAGAAATTGCCAGACCCGGACACCCATCGACTTTATTTTGACCACGGAACGGAAACACTCGACAGCATGTACGCCCTTTTACAACAGCAGGCAGACAGGGTATTAAAAAGCAAGGGCTTCTCGGATAAGAACTGGATCTCCAGAAGCTGGCCCGGTCAGGACCATTCCGAAAGATCGTGGAGAAGCCGGTTGGAGGTACCCATGGAGTTCTTGCTGCGCCCCAACCGGTAAGTGCGCAATAAAGAGTATCTTGCGCTCCGAAAATTGCGAAGATGAAGTTCTATAATCTGCTCATAAAATACCGATGGTGGATCGGTGTGGCATTGTTGGCAATGGCCGTGGCTGCCAACGTGGTGTTCTCTTTTTGGCCCTCGCTGCCCCTCTATATCATAGCCGTTATTATGATCGGCGGACATTTTTTCTTTGGCCCCTTACGGTTGATACAAGAATATATGGAAAGCGGAGATATGGAAGGCGCCGAACGCATCATCAACTCGATCAAATATCCTCAATTACTCTATAAGCCTATCCGCTCGGTTTACTTTACGCTCAAGGGCAATTTGGCCATGATGAAACAGGATTTTGACGGAGCCGAAAAAATGATGAAAAAGGGTCTCGACCTGGGTATGCCCATGAAAGAGGCCGAAGGAGCCAGCTTGCTGCAAATGGGTATGCTGGCCATGCAGAAGAACGACCTAAAGCAAGCGGAGAGTTACATCAGACAAGCCCTTCGTAAAGGACTTCCCGATAAAGAGAACCAAGCCGCTGCTTACCTGCAAATGTGCAGTCTGATGATGAATAAAAGAGAGTTTAGGGCCGCCAAAGATTTTTTCAGAAAAACAAAAGCGCTCAAGCCCACCACGCCCCAAATCGTCGACCAGATTAAACAGATCGAGAAGTACATCTCGCGCATTCCCGGTTAGTCTGTGTGACTGAACCGATAATGCAACTCGACCGCCTGGTCTGTAATAACCTTGAGCTTTACCTGTAGCCGGCGGCTGCGTTCCATATACCTATCCAGATCGATTGTTTGGGCAGCAAGGGCTTGCTGCTGTAGCCAATGGAGTTTTTCGTCCAATCCCCTTACTCCTAATACACCGACAGAAAATTTTAACTGGTGAGCGATGGATGCAATCAGTTTTACATCGGCCGTAGTAAGGGCCACAGCCAGCCGCTGCTGCAATTGCTCGGCATTCTGTAAAAAAGAAGCGAGCATCATGGTTATAAAAGAAGCATTATTGTTACCGATGGTCTTTAAATAAGTAAGATCGATACGAAGATCGTCTGATGCGTTCGAAGCAGCGATCGGCATTGGATAAAGGCGATCGGTGGTCAATAACCGGTGCAGCAGCGGTAGGAACGTTTCGGCTTCGACCGGTTTTAATACGGCGGCATTCATACCCGAAGAAAAAAATTGCTGCTGCTCTTCTTCGAACATATGTGCGGTAAGTGCTACGATGGGGGCCGTTGCGTTGGCATTGGTCATTTTCCGAATGGCGCGACAAACTTCGACCCCATTGAGTTTTGGCATCTTTATGTCGAGTATGATCAGATCGAACAGACTTTTTTCGCAATAATCTATCGCCTCGAGCCCGTCCGAAGCGATCGCCAATGATGCGCCCAGATCGCCAAGCATCTGCGTAAGCAGGTACTGATTCAGCTTCATATCATCGGCGAGTAGAAAGGATTTATTCGAAAATAGAGGGGGGGATGAAGTCACAAATATTTTTTAATTCTTTATAAATATACTGACTATCAGTATTTTAAACAATATTTTTTGATATAATAGACTATTTCGGCAAATTTAGTTAAGTTGTGTAATTATTGCTATCGAAGATAGTAGTATTTACCTAAACCCT
>CAZZLP010000254.1:0-2540 GCA_964654705.1 uncultured Chitinophaga sp. | reverse complement strand
TGGATGCGTCGTATGAAAGAAATGAGTAAGATGGGCGGAGGTCCGATGAGTTTCTATGGCTCGATGCCCGATAGCTACAAAGTGGCCATCAATGCCAACCATAAGCTGATCGGTAAGATTCTGGCGGCAGATGAGAGCACGCAAGCGACGCTGGCCAAGCAGGCCTGTGATCTGGCGCTGCTTTCGCAAGGCATGCTAAAAGGCGCCGATCTGACGGCCTTTGTAGAAAGAAGTGTAGAAGTACTGTAGCCGCCTCTATTAATTTAATTCCCTGACAAGTGCCAGCTTCCTCATCGAACAGCTGGCACTTTTTTTTTATATTCACAGCGGGTAACAGCACCTTGAAGTATGCGAACAAGCTATCTCTCTAAACAACCGTTGCAAGAAAGCGAGACCATTGCCGGAACCAGTATCCGCCCAGGCATCCTTTCGTTGATACAAAGCGATTACCCGGGTTTTAGCACCAATGATTACCTCTCTATAGACGAACTAAACCAGTACCGCAGACGCTACCTGAACTGGCTTATCGAAGAGGAAAAAACAGAGCTAGCCGCGCTGGATAAAGAAGTAATGCTGGCCATTCAACAAAACGGAATATTATCCGAGACCATCCAAGAAGAGACCGAAAGACAATTGACCATCGGCGAGCGGTTAGCCGACCGGGTGGCAGCATTTGGCGGTAGCTGGGTCTTTATCCTTAGCTTTTTTTGTTTTATTGTCTGCTGGATGATCGTCAACGTATGGATGCTACGATACCGGGCTTTTGACCCTTTTCCTTTTATTTTGCTCAACCTGATCTTGTCTTGTCTGGCAGCCATACAAGCGCCCATCATTATGATGAGCCAAAATCGGCAAGAGCAAAAAGATAGACAACGGGCAGAACATGATTATAAGATCAACTTAAAAGCAGAGCTAGAGATAAAACTTTTGAGTGAAAAGATCGATCACCTGTTAGTTCATCAAAATAAAAAACTACTGGAGATCCAAGAGATGCAAATAGATTATCTCGAAGACCTACTGAGGCGATCGCCCCGCTTACCTCAATAAATTACCTATCATGACAAAGACCACCATCGACAACTACCTCGAGAAGCATTATATCCATCGCAGCAACTGGCTGCGTGCCGCTGTTTTGGGCGCCAATGATGGCATCATTTCGATATCGAGTCTGGCCATTGGCGTAGCGGCTGCCAGCTCTTCGCGCGACCCGATCTTGCTGGCCACCATGGCCGGTCTGGTGGCTGGGGCATTATCGATGGCGGCCGGAGAATATGTGTCGGTAAGTTCCCAAACCGATATTGAGTCGGCCGATATAGAGCGCGAGAAAAAAGAATTAGAGGAGATGCCCGAAGAAGAAGAGTTGATCTTGGCACAGATCTATGAAAGAAGGGGATTACAAAAAGAGACGGCCAAACAAGTGGCCAAAGAATTAACGGCCAGTGACGCCTTGGGCGCTCATATACGCGACGAGCTGGGCATTACTGAAATGAGCCAGGCCAATCCCATACAAGCAGCACTGGCCTCGGGCGCTGCGTTTACGGCCGGCGGATTTATTCCACTTATGGTGACTCTACTGGCACCGGTGGTATATATGGAGTACATTCTATACGGATGTACAGTAGTAGCGCTGGGCGTGCTGGGTACGGTGTCGGCCCGTGCAGGCGGATCGGGAGTATTTAAAGCAGTGCTCCGCATAGTGTTAGGCGGTACTATAGCTATGGTGATCTCTGCGGCGGTGGGTTACTTTTTTGGAGTGCAGGTGTAGGAGCTCTTACCCTTTATATAGACCATATTTAATCGCATATAAAGCTATACCCACCATATTTTTTGATTTTGTCTTTCGCTGTATCACATCTCGGTGGTTATCTACCGTACGCTGACTAAGCCCAAGTTGAGCTGCGATCTCTTTAGTGGTCAATTGCTCACAGATTAGTTGAATAATCTGAATTTCCCGCTCCGATAAAACAGGCTCCTGCACAGTGCCGAGAGTAACCTCTGTATGGATCTTTAAAAAACTTCTGATTTTGTCAGATGCATCGCTACTAAAGTAATATCCCCCACCCAGCACAATGCGAGAGGCCCTTGTCAATTCTTCGTATCGTGCATTTTTCAATACATAGCCCATGGCACCTGCCTGCAACATATCGACTACATATACATCATCGCTGAACATTGATAAGGCTATGACCCGGGTTCCGTTGCCTAGTACTGCAATTTCGCGGGTAGCGTCGATCCCATCCATGACCGGCATCTTGATATCAACAAAAGCCAGATCTGGCTGCAAGGCCGCTACCAACCTAACCAGTTCGGCTCCATTTTCGGCCTCACCTACCAGCTCCAGCTCATCGTAGCGGCTAATGATAGCTCTAAAGCCTTGACGAAAAATATCATGGTCGTCTGCCACCACCACCGATATCTTTGTATAACTACTCATTTGGGTATCACAAATGTAAGAACAGTTCCTTTCTCAGGTTCACTAAAGAACGTAAACTGCCCGCCTAACATGATGGCCCTATTTCTGAATCCAGCAATACCTCGGC